>NZ_JBEYWE010000003.1:0-209165 GCF_040644295.1 Streptomyces sp. NPDC047000 | reverse complement strand
CCAGCGCCGCCCGGTTCGGGTCCGCGCTCTGGCCTTCGTCCAGCGCGGACCGCCCCCGCCATCCCCATCGAAGGACAAACAGCGGCATTGTTGCCTCTCGTGGTCCAAGCCACCGCCAAGGACATCCGCTGGGGCGGACGCCCCGCAGCCACGGCCGCACGAGGATCCGGGCGCCGCAGTCAGTCCTGGCGACAGCGGGCAATGAGCTGTGCGCCATCAGCGGTGAGTAACCGCGGCATGAGCCGACGCAGCGCAGCCGCATGCTGACGGACACGCTTGAGCGTCGCTCGCCGGATCGGAGCCGAGCCGGGAACGTCTTGAGCGGGACCGCATCCGCTCAAGACGTACAACTCCTCCAGCCACACTCCCCTGGCCCTCACACCGTCCGATGCGACCGGGGCGACCAGCGTCGCCACCACGGGCTCGTGCCCGTCCAGGAACCAGACCTCCACGTCGAGACCGCTGCTGTGGAAGAGGAGTCCATCGTCAGTCTGCTCCGGGCCCGAGAAGCCTGCGTCCTCGACCAGGAACGCGAACTCGACGCCCGCTTCCGCCCGGAATGCCTCGGACAGATCCCCTTGATGCCCCATGCTTCGATACTCCGATGCCATCAGCACCGGCGGAAGACCTCAACCCGGCGAACCTTCGCGGTCACAGCACCAGGCCCGGCTCCAAGCCGACTTGGTAGCTTCGCTGGCATGGATTGGGGACCCTTCGCGAGTGTGGCCGCAGCTGTGATAGGCGTCGGCGGTGTCATTGTCGAGCGCCACAGGAGGGAGCCGCGCGGCCGTGAAAGGATCAAGTCAGACCTTGAGCTGCTGAACCTTCTGCCGTCAGACAGCCAGGTGACCCCCCTGCTCCGCACGCACATCGAAGACAGCATCCGACAGATGATCGAAGTTGAGGACGTCAAGCGGCGCGATCCCTTCGGTATCGCCCTTGCGATCGTCTTCATTTTGCTTGCAGGCGCTCTCATCACCACAAGCTTCCTGAACGGTGGCTGGTACTGGTGGCTCACCGTTCCGGGGGCAGTGACAGGGATCTTTGGTATCGCCGGCCTCGCTCAGGATGCGGCCAAGAGAACCCGTGATGAGCGGGGAAGACCCACGGTTGAGTAGACGCCCCTGACCGGCCCTTCCCTATGCGTTCGTGTGCTCGGTCCGGCTCGAACGGGATCCTGGATCGGCTGAGTCGGTCGACGCGCAGGCGCACGACGGACCGGGACGCCGCCCGTCTGCTGCCGGCGCCACCATGTCAGTGACTGGCTCCGACCTGCATCAGGCCGGCCCTCAGCTCGCTGTCCTGGGCGACGGTGGACGCCCGTTCTGCGCGGGCTTCGTGGTGGAGGGGTGCGTAAGTCCCTTTGTCGGAGAGGGCACTTGGCGGCCGGGGGTCTGCGTCAGAGGGGGAGGTCGTCGGGGAGTACCCGGAACGCCTTGTGGCGGCCCAACGGGCGTACGGCGCGGAAGTCTCGTCGGTCGAGGGTGAGGATCGCGTCCGTGTCGTAGTCGGCGGCGAGCGCCACGTTCACCGCATCGGCAAGGTCGAGGTCCAGCGCGCGGTAGCGGACACGGACGGACTGGGCGGCTCCCAGGTGCTCCTCCGTGATCTCCGGCATGACGACACGACCCCGGCTCATCCAGCGCCGTAGGTCGTCGACCGCGCTGAGGGCGGCCTCTCTGCCGAGCTCACGCGTCGCCACGTGATCCAGTTCGGCCAGCAGGAGCGGGGACATGATCAGCAGGCCCGCCGCCATGATGGCCTCGTTCGCCGCCCGGTGTTCGGGATGAGCCGAGTCCAGGGCTGCCAGAAGGCCGGATGTATCGGCGATGACGATGATCACGCGGCGGATCCGGAACTCGGGCCGGTCTCACGCCGGACGGCTTCGGCGACCGTGTCGCGGACCTCCGACGTGGAGAGCGTGCGGCCCGGCCCCTCGAAGGTGCGGGAGAACAGCGGCTCGTCCCAGACCCGGTTCGCCATGGCCGCAAGGTGGATGCCCTGGCGGATGATCTCGGCCTCGCTTATTCCTCGGCGCTTGGCGGCCTCCTTGATGATGGCCAGGTCCTCGGGGTCGGCGTAGACGTTGGTACGCTTCATGGACATGTACCAAGGGTAGTCCATGTACCAGATTGATGTATCTGCGCGATCCCGGTGCAGGTCAAGCCGACCACACGCGTCACCGTTGACGCCTCGCCCGAGCCGGACGCCGCAGGGAAAAGGTTCACCGTGACCGGGCGGGTCACACGGTGAGCCTGCAGTTTCACGGCAGAGGGCAAGTGTCCGATTCCCCGGGAGGTCGCGCGAGGAACACGGGGAAAGCCGGGGATCGACTCCCTCGGCCGACCCGGCGACAAGCGTGTAAGCAGCCGTGTCTCAACTCCACGGCATCTGGCGACAAGCTGCTCAGGCGACGGTGTACTCGGCATCCCCGAAATCTGCGACTACGCGCAGTCGACCGCCGAGTGCTTCCACGTAGGCCCGGAGGGTCACGACCTCCGCACGATCCAGCTCCCTGTGCTCGATCGCGGAGACCCGAGGTGCCAAGACCCCCATGGAGGCGGCCACTTGACGCTGAGTGACTGCCTGTTCACGCCTGACCTCCGCAAGCTTGTGAGCACGTACTTCGGCGGTCAGCCGGTCCATGGCCGCTTGCTTCTCCTGAGCCGACCGCACCGGCAACCCAGCGGCCGCGCGCCGATCGCGCGCCTTGCGCCTGGTTTCCTCCCAGCTCACGGCGCTCATTCGTACTCCCTGGTTTCAAGATCGGCCAGATGTTTCCGGTACCGCTCCTCAGCAAGCGGGATGTTCATGTCATACCAGCACTGCCAGTTCCCGGCCTTGTCACCGGCCACCAGTAATACTGCCCGGCGCACCGGATCAAAGGCGAAGAGGATACGAATGCCGTAGTGACGGTTCCTGACGGCGCAGGCGGCGGTCAGCGGGGGTCCCTGGTGGTCGGGAGCAGGGGGGCTGAGCGGGTGAGGTCGTGTTCCAGTGCTTCCAGGGCCTGGCGGGTGGCTGTGATGCGTTCCAGCAGGGCGCGGTGGTCCTCCGGGGGAGCGGCGGCGGGGACCGGGCGGGGGTCGTCCTGTGGTTCCTCCCGTTCCATCTCCCGGGCCTCGTCCAGCGAGGTGATGACCACGCCGATCAGGACGTTGACGAGGACGAAGGAGGCGATCAGGACGTAGGAGGCGTAGTAGACGAGGCTCCAGCGGGAGACCGCCAGGCCGGCGTGGACGGCGTCGCCGATGCCGTCCAGGGTCATCAGCAGGAACAGGGTGAGGACGGCTCTGCCGATGGAGCCGTAGTGCTTGGGGTCGCTGTGGCCGAAGAAGACCCAGCCGACCATGGCGTAGACGTACAGCAGGAGTGCCCCGACGAGCAGGAAGCTGAGCGTGCCGGGCAGGCTGCGGGCGACCGCGACCAGCACGATCCGCAGCTGTGGCAGGAAGCGGGCCGTGCGCAGCACCCGGGCCAGCCGCAGGAGCCGCAGCACGGTGGTGTTCTCGCGGACCAGGGGCAGGAACGCGCACAGCACCACCGCGAGGTCGAACAGGTTCCACGGGTCCTTCCAGAAGTCCCGTGGGCGGTCCGCGTACGCGCCGAGGCGCAGCAGGATCTCGGCGGTGAACACGGCCAGGCAGCCGTGCTCGGCCGGCCATAACCAGCGGTGCCACTCCTCGACGAGCCCGGAGTAGGTCTCCAGGCCCAGCAGGGCCGCGTTGAGGAGGATGACGGCGAAGACGCCGAGGGCGAACCAGCGGGCTTCCGTGAGGGCCCGGCAGCGGTGTGCCAGGTCCTGGCGGGTGGGTCGGGGCGCGGCGCCGGTCGTGCGGTGGTGCTGCTCGGGCATCCTGCTGTCGTGCTCCTCGGCTCTGCGGCTCTGCGGGGTGTCTGGCCGACGCTGCGGGGACGTCGGTTCGTCGGAGGGTCGTCTGACGGGCCGTCGGTCACCGGACGGCCGGTGAGCCGCCGTTGGGCCACGGCTTCGGCGGTGTGAGCTGCCGGCCCGCGCCGCCGGCCGCTCGGGTCACTCGGCCGAGGTGCGCTCCGTGGCGGGCGCGTTCTCCGGCTGGGCGGCGGAGTACCGCGCGGTGGCAGGGCCGTCGTCCTTCATGGCCCTGGCCTCGCTCTTGAGGATGCGCATCGACTTGCCCAGGCCGCGGGCCGCCTCGGGCAGCTTCTTCGAGCCGAACAGGACGATGATCACGACGGCCACGATCAGCAGGTGCCAGGGTTCCAGTCCGTTGCGCAGCATCCCTTACGCCTTCCTCTCGGACACCGGAGCCTTGCTTGCCGTGTTGCGCAACTGTACAACCCGGGGGCGATCCAAGGGGAGGGCGGTGTCTCAGCTGTCGGAGTCGGGTTTGGTGGCTGCCGCGGCGTATGCCTGGGACGGCGTCATGGGAACGCCGTTGAGGGCGACCGTCTTGTAGGGGCTCACCTGGGCGCAGTGCTTGCCCTGGTCGGCGGTGGAGACATGGGCGCCCGCCACCGCGGTTTTGGTGTCGGCCGGCGCGGGCGAGGAGGTGCCGCCCGGAAAGCTCGTGCCGCTGGGCCAGTCGCTGCCGATCACCAGGGTCAGGCCCGTTCCGGTGCCCTGCTTCAGGTGCGAGGAGGACAGGCCCAGCGCCTTGGCTGCCGTCCGGGCCTCGCCCTTCCGGCCGGTGCCGTAGGTGAGGGTCGTGACGGCTGCGGAGCTCGGGGCGTTGGCCGTGGTCGTCGCGGAGCTGAAGCCCTGGCCGGTGAGGGCGTTCGCCACGGTGGAGGCACGGCCCGTGATGCCGGTGCCGTTCTCCACCGTGACGGCGATCCGGGACGGGGGCACGGCCGAGGCGGTGGCAGTGGCGGTGGCGGCGGCGGCCGTGGATCTGCCGCCGGAGCCGGTGGACAGCGACTGGTCCCCGGCGATGGCGGCGAAGAGGCTCTTGGCACCGTCGGCCACCACCACGCGGTCGCTGTCGGAGGGGTCGGGAGCGGTCTGCATGGTGGTGAAGGTCATCCGCTTGGTGGGCACCTTGTTCACGTCGGCCGCGAGCCCGATGAGCTTCTTGACGCTGCCGAGGCCGTCGTCCACGGTCAGTGCCTTGGTGGCGGCGTCCGCGAGATCGTAGACCGCCGTCGGGTCGGTCAGGGTGCCCGCACTCTTGAATTTGCGGATCATCGCGCTGAGGAAGATGTGCTGCGTGAGCGTACGGCCGAGATCGCTGCCGTCGCCGAAGCCGTGCCGGGAGCGGACGAACTCCAGGGCCGTCTCTCCCTTGAGGGTGTGGGTGCCCTTGGACAGTTTCAGGTGCGAGTAGGTGTCGTAGACGTCGGCGCTGACGCACACGGAGACACCGCCGACCGCGTCGGACATCTTGACCACGCCCGAGAAGTCGAGCTGGACGAAGTGGTCGATGGGGATGCCGGTGAGCTGGTGGACGGTGGCCACCTGGCAGGCGGGGCCGTACTGGAGCGCGCTGTTGATCTGGCCGTGGTAGCCGGCCGTGGACGTACCGGTCGCCGTGTCCTTGCAGGCCGGGATGTCGGTCACGGTGTCGCGGGGGATGCTCATCACGGTGGCGTTGGAGCGGTCGGCGGATATGTGCACCACCATCTCCACGTCCGCGTTCCCGCTGCCGCTCTGCACGCCGGTCTTCGAGCAGCCGCCGCCGAGCTTGCAGTCCGCCGCGCTGGTACGGCCGTCCGAGCCCATGACCAGGATGTTGATCGGGGTCCGGCCGAACGCGTCCGCCTTCTCCGCACCGCCCTTGCCGTCGAGCGGGACACTGTTGATGTTGCCGTTCAGGTGCTCGTAGAACCACCAGCCGACGCCCGCCGTGCCCAGCACCAGGACGGCCAGACACAGGCCGGCGATCCGCAGCACCCGCCCGGCGCGCCCTGCCGGCCGGGTCCGGCGGCGTGACCGGGAGTCTGTTCGGGGGCGGGCAGCCGCCCGGCCCCGGCGCCGGGAGCCCGGCGGGCGCGTCCCACCGGGCTCCGCCTCGCGTCGGCCGGGGGTCCGGGTGGTGGAGGTGCGCGTGGCCTGACCGCCCGAGCCGTCCCCGGGGTCGCTCATTCCCTACTCCCATGAACGGCCGGCCCGTCAGCGTGGTCGTCCTGGGACGGCCGGAGCGTGCGCGGCGGTGTGCGGGCAGCCGGGGCAGGAGCTCACCGCGGTTGCATGATTGCGCAATCTAACAAACATCTGGGGATCGGGACACAGATCCTCCCGCGTTCCACACGGTCCGTGCAGAGCCTTTCGGCCCCGGCCGGGGCAGTACCGAACGGCGGTTGCGTCCAACGTACTTGCCGCCTCTCGGCCGTTGCGCAACTCGGCATCCGCACCGAGGAGTTCGAGCCTACTCCCGCGCCCGTCCCCGGTCTGTGCCGGCCGACGTGCGGCTGGCGGGGCGGGATCGGGTTCAGGGCCCTTGGGGGGCGGCGCCCGCGGCGAGCCGTCGCTCACCGCGCGACGCGGCCACCCGGAGCCCGGCCGCGTAGAGCAGGAGAACGGCACCGAGCAGCAGGTAGTACACCGCTGGAAGTCCGGTCAGTCCGAGCGGCGGGCCGAGCGGTGACGGCGGCAGCAGCAGGCCGATGACGGTGAGCACCGCGGCGGCCCGGCCCACGGGGCCCGGCCCGCGCCCCCTCGGGCCTGTGCCGGTCCGCAGGAGCAGCATCACCAGCGCCTGGGTGAGCAGGTTCTCGGTGAACCAGCCGGAGTGGAACAGCGCTTCGTCGTCCCCCGTTCCGGGGCCGTGCAGGGCGAGCGCGAGGACGCCGAAGGTGACGAGGTCGGCGACGGCGTTGAGCACGCCGAATCCGGTGATGAAACGCAGCAGGTCGGCTGGGCGCAGCACCATGGGGCGGTGCAGCACCGACGGGTGGGGGCGGTCGCGGGCGAAGGCGAGCTGGGCCGCGTCGAAGCACAGGTTCTGTGCCAGGACCTGGGCCGGGAGCATCGGCAGGAACGGCAGGAGGAGCCCCGCGGAGAGCATCGCGATCACGTTGCCGAGGTTCGAGGACAGCGTGACCCGCAGGTAGGTGGCGATGTTGCCGCCCGCGTGCCGGCCGGCTCCGACGGCCTGGGCGATCGCGGTGAGGTCCTTCTCGGCGAGGACCACGTCCGCGCTCTCCCGCGCCACGTCGGCGGCATCCCGCGGGGCGATGCCGACGTCGGCGGCGCGCAGGGCGGGCAGGTCGTTGACGCCGTCGCCCAGGAAGCCCACCGTGTGCCCGGCGGCCCGCAGTACGGTGATGATCCGGGCCTTGTCCTCGGGGGTGCAGCGGGCGAAGACGGTCGTACGGCGGACGAGACCGGCGAGTTCGGCGAGTTCGGCGGAGGCGAGACCATCGGGGCCGTCGAGGCGGTGGAGGCGGCCGAGGCGGTCGGCTGTGAGCACCGCGTCCCCGGCGAGGGGTATGCCGAGGTCGTGGCAGGCCCGGGCGGCCGTGCCCGGATGGTCGCCGGTGAGGATCTTGACGGTGACGCCCTGTTCGGTGAGGACGGCCAGGGCGTCGTCGGCGGTGGGCGCGAGTGCGTCCCGCAGGGTGATCAGGCCGCGGAAGGTGAGGCCGCGTTCGTCGGCCGGGGTGTAGTCACGGGCGCGCGCCGGGCGCTCGGCGACGGCGACCGCGAGGACGCGCAGACCGTCCTCGGCCTGCCGGGCGGCGAGGGCGGACAGCCGCGCCCGGTCGTCGTCGGAGAGGACGCAGCGTTCCAGTACGGTCTCGGCGGCGCCCTTGGTGACGAGGGTGTGGGTGCCGAGGCGGCCGGGGGTGCGGACGACGACGGTGGCCAGGCGGCGGACCGGGTCGAAGGGGACGGCCGCGATCCCGTCGTACGCCGCGAGGCGGTCCTCGTCGGCCGCGTCCAGGAGCGCTTCGTCGAGGGCGTCCGCGGCCGGCAGGTCGGCGAGCTGCAGGGTCCACCAGGCGTTCGCGGCGGCCCAGTGCAGGATCTCGGGGTCCTCACGCCCGTCCGGGTCCCAGGCGCGGTGGACGACCGGCCGGTCCTGGGTCAGCGTGCCGGTCTTGTCCAGGCACAGCACGTCCATGGCGCCCGTGTCGTGCAGCGCGGGCAGCCGTTTGACGATCACCCCGTGGGTGCGGGCCAGCAGCGCGGCGCCGCGGGCCAGGCAGGTGGTGACCAGTACCGGCATCATCTCGGGGGTCAGCCCGACCGCCACCGCGACGGCGAACGGCAGGGTCTCCAGGCCGCGCCCGCGCAGCGCGGCGTTCGCCATGAGGACCAGCGGCGGGGTGAGGAGCATGAACCGGATGAGGATCCAGGAGATGCCGTGCACGGAACGGTCGAACGCGCTCGCCCGCGGCCGACCGGTGCCGGGGCCGTGAGCGGCGGCGAACCGGGTGTGCGCACCGGTGGCGGTGACGATCGCGGTGGCGCTGCCGGAGGCCACACCGCTGCCCGCGAAACACAGCTGCGGCTGTCCGAGGACACCGGCCCCTGCGGGGTGCGGGCTGTCGTCGGCGTACTTCGCGACGGGGGCCGACTCCCCGGTCAGGGCGGCCTGGTGCACGGTCAGACCGCTCGCCCGCAGCAGGCGTACGTCCGCGGGGACCAGGTCGCCCGGCCCGAGCCGCACCACGTCGCCGGGGACCAGCTCGCCCACGGGCACCTCGCGGACCACGGGCGGCGCGGCCCCGTCCCCGTCGTCCGCGCGCCGCAGCACGGTGGCGGTGGCGGCGACCAGTTCGCGCAGCCCGGCCGTGGAGCGGTCGGCCCGGTGCTCACCCGACGCGCGCAGCACGCAGCTCACCACGACCAGGAGGAGGATCACCGCGGCGGTCCCCCAGGCGAGGACGGCTGCCGACACCAGGCCGAGGCACCCCAGCACGGCGGTGAACGGATCGCGCAGACTGCGGGCGAACAGCCTCGTCCACGATGCTTCACGCCTGGCCGGAACCGTGTTGTCGCCGAACGCTGCCAGCCGCTCCGCGGCCTGTGTCTCCGTCAGGCCGCGCGGGCCGCTGTCCAGCCGACGCAGCACCTCCAGCACGCTCGGCACCTCCAGCACGCTCGGCACGGCCGGCCCCGGGCGGGACCGGTCGGCGCCGGGGGCCGGCAGAGCCACGGGACCGGATGCTCCGGCGTCCTGCCCCGGGGCCGCAGTGGTCTCAGTCACCGGCCTCGCGCAGTCGGCGGACCGGCGATGCCTGGTACGACCGCGCGGTCAGCTGTCCGACCATCACGCGCACCACGGTCACGATGTCGGGGTCGTCGACGTAGTAGACCTGTCGGCGCCCCTCACGTCGCGAACGCACCAGCCCCGCGAGTTTCAGCTTGGCCAGGTGCTGGCTGACCGCCGGCAGGGCGCCGCCCACCCGGTCGGCGAGGCGGGTGACATCGCTCTCGCCCTGGGACAGCGCCCACATCAGATGCAGGCGGGCCGACGAGGCGAGCAGACCGAACGCCGCGGCCGCCTCGGCCAGGACTTCGGCGGACGGATCTTCGAAGCCACCGACGTTCTCCGCCACAGTCCTCTCCCGTTCCGACCGCAGCACGGCCGCCGCTCATGTGCCCGCCCAGTCTAGGGGCGACGGGGAAGGCCCCTCATCGGCTGGATCGTCCTCGGGCCGGTCCCCGGCGCCATCGCCGAGATCCTCGCGCAACGGCCGCGGCGGTGCGGAAGTCACCGTGCGCGGCCCGGCCGTCTCATGCGTTCGGCGTCACCGGCGCACGGCGCGGTCTCCCCGGCCCCCCCGGACGTTCTCCCTCGATACGGGCGAGCAGAAAGGGCACCATTCCCCTTTCCAGCAAGGCCAGTTCCGCAGCCTGCTGTGCCTGTGCCGTCTTCGCGCCGGCGTCGCGTGCGGTGCTGTCCTCACCGAGGGAGCGGTTGCGTTCGGCCGTCACCGACCGCCAGATCAGATCACCGACCACGGCCCCGGCGGCCACCGCGCCGACGAGAAATCCCGCCGTAAGAAGGCAGTCGCCCACATAGGGGCGCCCGTCGAGGACGCGCAGGCCGTATCCGGTCGGCAGAAGGACACCTGCGACCACTGCCGGCAAGCCCGGTACGAGGATCGCCGACCTGAGCACGCTCCCTCCCGCACCGCACGTCCCCCCTCCCGGGTGTTCGCCGGCCTCCGGCCGGTGATCACACCCGGCGACCGCGGGCCGGGCGTCCTGACAGTCCTGGCACCCGACGGCCGTCGCGGCGGTGATGACGGCATGCGCCTGAAGCGCCTCGGCACGCAACCGCTCACGATCCAGCGACCCGCCGGTGCGTTCCAGCGCGCTCGTGACCTGCCGTGAGTCCAGGGCCTGATCGAGGACACGCCGGAACGGGACACCGGCCTCTGCCTGTGACGGTTCGGGACCCGTCATGTGTCTCCCGGTGAGCTGGAAGCCTTCGCGGTGCCCGCAGTGCGTGGAACGCCCGCGCCGGACTGCGGGGGAGGAGTGAGGAGTGAGGAGTGAGGAGTGGCGAGTCTAATGCTTCGCGGCTTGCGCAATCCTGAAAGGCTTGACCGGTGGCCGGGCGCCCGCGAGGACCGGCGCCGGCTCGCTCGCAGAGTGGCCCTGTGACGGGCGGCCTGGGCGCCCGCCACATGACGGGCACCCGGGCCGGCGGGGTTCGGCCGGCCGTGGGCCGGGCTCGCAGGCGTGCTACTTGCTGATGGCGAAGCGCATCAGGGCGTGCTCGTCGCCCTGCTTGATCTTCCCCGTCACGTTGATCACCTCGAGTTTCCAGCTGCCGCCGACCCGCATCGCCTTGGCCACGGCGCAGCCGTTGTCCTGGGTCAGCAGGCTCGGCCAGATGTCGGCGACCTGCTGGGTGCTGCCGCCGGTCGCGTCGTAGACCTTGAAGCTGATGTTGCGCGCCTTCTGGAAGGAGCTGCCCTTCTTGTACGCGGCGGCGACGAACACGATCGACGTGATGTGCGGCGGTATACGGGCGAACTCGACGGTCACCGTCTCGTCGTCGCCGTCCCCGTGCCCGCTCTGGTTGTCGCCGCTGTGGACCAGCGAGCCGTTGCCCATGGGGTCGAGCGAGTCGAGTCCCGCGAGGCGCACCGGGTCTGCGCCCTGCATGGCGATGGCGATCAGGTCGAGGTCCGTGCCCTGCCTCTGGCGGAGCTTGCCCAGCACGCCTCCGCTGCTGCCGACCGTGGGGTCCCAGGACGCGCCGATGGACAGATGGGTCACCCCGTCCAGGTCCGCCGGGCCGTCTTCCTTGGTGAGCGTGATCATGTCTGGGACATCCCTTTCCCGAAGATTGCAACAAACAGAGTGTGCCCTCCACATTGTTGATTTCATATGACGGGCCTGCACCGAACCGGCTGCATCGGTAACCGGCTGCATCGGTGCTGCCGTCTTCCGCCCGGCCCGTCGCCCGCCCAGGCCGTCGCCCGCCCGGCCGGGCAGCACCTCCGTCCCCGTACCACCACGGCCCTGTCGGTCGGCGGTCACTTCGACGTCCGCACTCGGTGGCAGAGAGGGTTACGCGGCTTGCCCCCGCCTTCAGCACAGTGCGGTCCGAGCCTGGTCCCAGTTCCTCAACGAGCGCGTGCCGCGGCGGAGGCGCGGCCACCGATGGAGTGACGTACGGAGCAGGCCCAGACGCGCCGCTGGACAGGTAAAACGCAGGTCAGGGTGTTCCCGAAGGACCGTGCGAGGAAGATTGGGCCAGGTTTTTCGGGGAACCAAGTTTTTAGCTACAGCTAAAGGTGGCATTCTGGGAGTAGGGCAACGACCGTTGCCCTGAGCAGACTTGGGGGTTACTCCGTGAGCATGTTCGCTCGCAGTGAGAGCAACACCGACTTAGCGGCTGCCCAGCTGGGCCGGCAGGCCACCGCGTCCCTCGCCGGCCTTCTCGCGGGCCTGAACACGTCCCGTTCGGACCTGGCCAAGGCCATGGGCGTCAGTCCGGGACGCGTCAGCCAGATCATGTCCGGAGACGCCAATCTGACGGTGCGTACGCTGGCCGCCGTCGCGGAGGCGCTCGGAGCCGGCGTCGAGATCAGGTTCTACACCCATCCGCAGACCCCGGACGGGCAGGACGACGGCAGCGAGGCCCAGTCACCGGCGCACGAGAGCAGCCTCGTCTCGCGGCTCTAGGTGTTCTGTCCGGTAACCCGTTCCCGCCCGTGCGGACCTTCCCGCCCGTGCGGACCTTCGGGCGGGAGGCACTACCGCTGGTTGCGGACGCGGCGCAACCAGCGCCACCGTGACGGGGCCGCGCCCCCGCGGAAGGCGTCATTGGGAATGATCTTCGACCGCAACTCCTCGAGTGCGGCCTGTTCCGACTTCCGGCCGTGCCGGTAGGCGAGGAGGAGCAGGTGCCCGCACCTCGCACGTGCCTCTCCCAGGGCGCTCCGGCACTCGAACACCTCCCGCTCAGTGGGTTCTCGCCGGTCCCAGCGTGAGTGGACTCCGCACGCCTGGTCGGTTCGCGTCTGCACCTCCAGGGCCTTGTCTATCGCCTGCTGTGCTTCTTCGTAGGCGGTGTTGATCGCTTTGAGCTGCGCCGCCTGCTGGTGCCGCTCCCGCAGGAACTGCCACACGTCATGGGCCAGCAGGCGCAGCTGGGCCGACTGCTCGACGCCGTCGGTGAACTCCTCGCACCAGCTCAGGCCGTCGGTGTGGATCCGGTACTCGAGCCGCTCCATCAGCCAGGCCACCCCGAGGGTCATCAGCTTCACGTACGGCTGTGTGGTCTCGTCCCGCTTCCTGCGGGGCAGCGCGGTCGCCCCCATGCCGAAACCGACCGCGGCCGGGGGAACCTTGGCCAGATGCGGCAGCAGAAATCCCGCACCGACCGCCACACCGCACATCAGCGCCACCACCGACAGCGCCAGGCCGACCGACCAGCGGCTGCCCAGCAGCCTGCCCTTGCCGCTGAAGTGACGCAGCAGACCGAACCAGGCCACACCCGCGCACACCGCGGCCGGTAACACGAAGGCAGTCCACCAGGTCTGTTGATACCAGCTCATCAGCGGCCCCACGCTCACGCACGGACAGGACAGGACCGACGCCAGCGAGCAGAGGTGAGGCGGGCTCCCCCTCGGCGTGTACGCGCCCAGCCCTTTCGCGGCAGCCCTCCACACAGACCACAGCGAGCGACCACGATGATGTCACCCACTACCGCACCACTGGGTCACTTCGGCCAACAATCAGCCACCCCCGCACCGGTGGAACGGCCACGCCCGTTCACACGGCGGCTGCCGCGCCAGGGCCGGTGAGGCGCACGGGCGCTCCCTCTCCCTTTCCGCGGGCCTTTCCCTTTGCCGACGGCTCGGGATCTTTGCCGACCGCCCCGGATCTTTGCCGACGGCTCCAGGGCGCCGACGTGTGGTTCTCGTCTCCTTTCCGGGAACCGGTGCTCGCGTCGGCTTCCCGGCCCGCTGATCGGCGCGGAGGGCGTGCACCCGCCGTCGCACCAGGTCACAGGGCTGCGGACGGAAACAGCCGACGAGAACACCGTGCCCCCGGAAAGCAATATCTGTGGTCGCAGCGTAAGAATTCGACGCGGCGCCCGATGAATATTCCTGCGAGCACAGGCGGTCCAGAATTATCTTCCCCGCAGGGCCGACACCGGCATGCTACTGTCGTCATCAGTTGCAGGTGTGGTTGCCAGAAGGTTTTTCCGACGGCTGATCATCACGGCGACACGGAATGCGCACAGGGCTCATTCCTGACACCGTTCCCCGTAAGGAGAAACATCATGGCCACAGGCACCGTGAAGTGGTTCAACTCGGAAAAGGGCTTCGGCTTCATCGAGCAGGACGGCGGCGGCCCCGACGTCTTCGCCCACTACTCGAACATCGCCACCCAGGGCTTCCGTGAGCTGCTGGAGGGCCAGAAGGTGTCCTTCGACATCGCCCAGGGCCAGAAGGGCCCGACGGCCGAGAACATCGTTCCCGCCTGACGCACCGGCACCGACGCGTACTTCGCAGCTGGGGCCCGCACCTTGGGGTGCGGGCCCCAGCTCGCTTCATTTCCAGTCATTCCCGGTAATTCCCAGTCATTCCCAGGGTGATTATCCCCTGTCGTCCACGGCCCGTTCTCGCAATTCTCTGCACCGCTCGATCTGCTGCGGAAAATTCCTTGATACGCGCCCGCATCGAGGAAGGTTCCGCTTGAACCCCACACGTACCACCCGCGGCCGCACCGGTCGCCCGGCCGACCGCTTCGGTGGGAATTCCGCGGCCGGCCGCTCCTTCGCTCCGCGCCGCTCCGGCGGTCACGGCGGCAACCGCCAGCGGACGCAGGGCGAGTTCGCCCTGCCGAAGACGGTCACACCCGCGCTGCCCGCCGTCGAGGCGTTCGCCGAACTCGCCATGCCGGCCCCGCTGCTGGCCACGCTCGGCCAGGAAGGCGTGACCGTACCGTTCCCGATCCAGGCGGCGACCCTGCCGAACTCCCTGGCAGGCCGTGACGTACTCGGGCGCGGGCGCACCGGATCGGGCAAGACCCTCGCCTTCGGCCTCGCGGTACTGGCCCGTACGGCGGGCCGCCGTGCCGAGCCGCGCCAGCCGCTGGCCCTGGTCCTCGTACCCACCCGCGAGCTGGCCCAGCAGGTCACCGACGCGCTCACTCCCTACGCCCGCGCCGTGCGGCTGCGGCTCGCCACCGTCGTCGGCGGCATGTCCATCGGCCGGCAGGCCGGTGCGCTGCGCTCCGGCGCGGAGGTGGTCGTCGCGACGCCCGGCCGTCTCAAGGACCTCATCGACCGGGGTGACTGCCAGCTCTCCGACGTCGCCGTCACGGTTCTCGACGAGGCCGACCAGATGACCGACATGGGCTTCATGCCCCAGGTCACCGCCCTGCTCGACCAGGTACGCCCCGGGGGCCAGCGGATGCTGTTCTCGGCCACGCTGGACCGCAACGTCGACCTGCTGGTCCGCCGCTATCTGACCGACCCGGTGGTGCACTCCGTCGACCCGTCGGCCGGTGCCGTCGCCACGATGGAGCACCACGTGCTCCACGTGCACGACACG
This sequence comes from Streptomyces sp. NPDC047000, assembly GCF_040644295.1. NCBI lineage: Bacteria > Bacillati > Actinomycetota > Actinomycetes > Kitasatosporales > Streptomycetaceae > Streptomyces > Streptomyces sp. NPDC047000. Next base: position 194,210 of record NZ_JBEYWE010000003.1, on the reverse strand, counting down.
GACAAGTACCGCACGACCACCGAGATCGCCGCCCGGGACGGCCGGGTCATCATGTTCCTGGACACCAAGCACGCCGTGGACCAGCTGACCAAGCACCTGCTGAACAACGGTGTCCGCGCCGGGGCCCTGCACGGCGGCCGGTCCCAGCCGCAGCGCACCCGGACCCTGACGCAGTTCAAGGACGGTCACGTCACGGTCCTGGTCGCCACCAACGTCGCGGCCCGCGGCATCCACGTCGACAGCCTGGACCTGGTCGTCAATGTGGATCCGCCCAGCGACCACAAGGACTACCTGCACCGTGGCGGCCGTACGGCCCGCGCCGGGGAGTCCGGCAAAGTCGTCACCCTCGTGACCCCCGGCCAGCGCCGCGGCATGAGCCGGCTGATGGCTTCCGCCAGCATCACACCGCACATCACCGCGGTCCGTTCGGGCGAGGCGGAGCTGAGCCGCATCACGGGCGCCCAGGCGCCCTCCGGTGTGCCGGTGGTCATCACCGCGCCCGCCGCGGAGCGGCCCCGCCGCACCTCTTCGCCGTCCCGGAGCCGCCGGAGCCGTACCGGTCAGGGCCGTCCTGCCGCTCAGGGCCGTCCCACCGGTCAGGGGCGTCCTGCGGGTGAGGGTCGTCCCACCGCCGAGGGGGCTCGCCGCAGGACACAGCGGCGGACCGGTGACGGCTCGGCCGTGTAGGCCGGGGCAGGCGACGCCCGCAACCGTCGCCTCGCCGCGAACAAACGGGCGGGAAACCGCCCTCAGGATCCCGCTGGGCCCTGCCGACGCGCGTCGGCAGGGCCCAGCGCCGTGTCGGGTCCTCGCACCACCCCACCGGCCGGACCGCGGGACGCACGACGCGGGCCTCACCGGCCGGACCGCCCGGCGCGGGCAGCGGTCTCAGGACCGGCTCACCGGTCGACGTAGCTGAGCTCCCCCACGGTCCATGCGCTGACGTCCTTGATCGCGACCCGGTACATACCGCCCGTCTCCGGGATGCCGAGGCTGCCCTGCAGGATCCGGGCGAGATGGAAGTGCAGATGCGTGGGCGCCTCGCCGCGTCCCGGCCGCTTCTCGCGCGGCCCGCGGGCGAAGAGGTCCGAGAACGGGCCGAGACGGTCCGACGCCTTCAGCACCTCCGCCACCCGCTCCCTCCACACGGCCTCGGGAGCCAGCCGACCGGTGATCACGGCACCGCCGACGACCACGGTCAGCGACATCTGATTGCTTCGTTCGGACTCCACCGCCGCGGAGATGGTGACGAGCAGCTCATCAGGGTTCGACATGACAGCTGAGCATATGCGGCCCGCCCGCGTCCGGGCGGCCTGCGGGGCTGACGCGGGCGCCCGCACGGCGGGAGACAGCTTCCGCACCCCGGGGAGGACCGGATACCGCAGGGTTCTTCCTCCCGCAGAAGAGTGAAATCTGCTCCTACCGAGGTAGCTTTTCGCGCCTGATGTGGGTACGGTTCTTCTCGTAGACGCGGTCGAACGAGACCCGCCAGACACGAACTGGCGGATGGCTGTAACGCAGTACGCAGGTCAGTGCGGCTCTCGAGCCTCGAAGCCACAGCGTCACCGGAACGGTGACGGGACTGGGAGCCGCACCGGGCGGCTCGCACGTCGAGGAGCTGCCGACAGCAGTACCGGTTCATCCAAGAGGTTCACGCAAGAGATCGGTCCGGAGAGGAACGGAGGAGCAGACGCCATCAGGATCGCCCGGCCCGGGGAACACTCGGCCCGGGTACCGCAAGACCCCAGAACGGATGGTGGTCCCCGGTCACGCAGCTGCGATCCCCCGCTCCGCCCTGCCGGGCCGGGTAGCGGAAACAGAAGGTCGGCAGAGCAACAGGGCCGACAGATGGTGTTGAATTTCCTTCGGGGCCCTGGTGCCGTACGGCACCAGGGCCCCTCGACGCGTTCGCACAGCGAGGTGACATGACATCGGACCGCCCGTTGAATGATCGTCTGGACGACGACGACTACCCGGCGTACACCATGGGCCGGGCCGCCGAGATGCTCGGCACCACCCCAGGCTTTCTGCGAGCCATCGGCGAGGCTCGCCTGATCACTCCGCTCCGCTCGGAGGGAGGACATCGCCGGTACTCCCGCTACCAGCTGCGGATCGCCGCACGCGCCCGCGAACTCGTCGACAAGGGAACCCCGATCGACGCCGCGTGCCGCATCGTCATCCTCGAGGACCAGCTCGAGGAAGCGCAGCGCATCAACGCCGAGTACCGCCGAGCCGCCGGCGAACCGACGGCCGGCTCCACCCCGGGCCCCCGCCCCGGCTCGGGCTCCAGCTCCGGCTGACCACGCGGGCGGCTCCGCACCCGGGTCCGGCTCCCTGCCATGCCGTGCCTGCCACGGCTGCCGTATCCGCCACGGCTGCCGGCCGGATGAACGGCGGACCGCCCATCCGGTGCGCCTACGCAGCCCGCGACGGCCCCGAAGGGATCGGAAGAGGCGGGTTCAGCCGATCGCGTACGCCCGGTACACCGTCTCCACCGAGCGGTCCCCGGCGGCGTCCTTCACCTCGGAACGCAGGGCGACGGCGCCCGAGGCCGGGTTGTGGACGGATGCCTGCCAGGTCGAGCCGGAGTGCTTGACGGTCACCGCCTTCCAGGTCTTGCCGCCGTCGGCGGACGACCAGACCCGGACGGACTTGGCGGTCACCTTGGTGAACTTGTCGTCGGGGCCCTGCGAGCCGCGCCCGGCACTCACGTCGACCGTCGTGGTGCTGTTCGGTGCGGCCTGGTTACGGGTGTTCAGCCCGGCGGGCAGGAAGCGGGTGAGGAAGACGGGCGTGACCATCGGCTTGGCCGGGTCGGCCTTGAAGCCCCAGTCGAGGGTGATGCGCGACGACAGCATGCCGGCGGGGAACGTGATGCCCGGGTGGTGGCGACGGGCGTCGACGGTCAGGTGGTACCAGCCCGCCGAGCGGATGCCCGCGGAGAACTCGTCGTCGGACGAGCCCCAGTTGGTCAGGGTCTTCTTCTTGATGACGGTGCCCCCCTTGGTCAGGGCCACCGTCTCCTTCGTCGGGTCGGCCCCGCCGGCGCCGACGTCGGGGTCGCCGATCAGGGCGTCCGGAATGAAGTGGACGGACTTGTTCCTGACCGTCGGCAGGTAGTGCAGCGGACTCCACACGGCCCGGCCGAAGGACTGGGTGACGCTCTGCCCCGCCGTCAGTGTCCTGGCCTTCGGGAAACCGCCGCCGACGTGGTCGCCGTTGTCCGCGAAGATGTCGTCGCGCGGCTGCCAGGTCCCCGGCGTCACATGGACGGTGGCGCTGTACGGCGCGCTGTCGGAACCGACCCCGGCCATCAGGTCGGTCGTGCAGTCGTCGGTCTTCGGCGTCGCCTGGAGCGCGGTGTAGTTCTGCCGGGCCATCTGCGTACCGCTACGCACCGAGAAGCGCATCGTCGCCAGTTTCGACCGCTTGAACGCCCCGCCGGGCGCCGCCGGGATGCCCGTGGTGTTCTTCACGGCGACATAGCCGTCGTTCCCCGACCACCGCGCCAGGTAGCCGAACTGGAGCAGCTTGGAGGAGTTCGGGATGGCGTAGAGGGCTCCCTCGTCGTTCCAGCCGCCCACACTGAAGGCGGAGGGCATGGTGCTGACGGTGGCGGCGCACACCTGCGCGCTGATGCGCGGCGGGTCGGTCACGTCGGCGGGCGTGTCCAGCGACACCTTGACGGCCTTGCCCTTGCGGGCGTCGAGGGTCACCGACGTGCTGCCCGAGACCTGCACGACCTGCGCGCCGATGGTGTCGGTGCCCAGACCGTCCGTGGCGCTCTCGTAGATGTCGGTCATCGCGAGGTAGCGTCCCGACGGCAGGCTGATCCGCTTGCCGGACTTGACGCTGTACGTCTGACCGGACGGCACGGCGACGACGGTGACCGTCGTCGCCACCTTGCCGCCGTGCCGCCCCAGCGTGGTGACGGCCAGCGACGCCGACGCCGCCTGCGCGGACGTGGCGGAAACGGCGGTGGCGACCAGCGGCAGCAGCGCGGCCACACCGGTTAAAGCGAGCGATCTCCGTCGCACCCTCATCAATTCCCCAACTCCCCTTCACGGCCCTCGAATTCGGCCAATCCTAGCCATGGCACGGACATGACGGATCAAGGGGGAGACACGCCCGGTCGAGCCGTGCCGAACACCTTGCGCGACGTCGACCGAGCCGTCCATCACACTGTGTAGTCACTCCAAAGGGGGAGATTAAAAAGCGGAAGCGGGCGGGGGCGGGTGGCATGGGAGGGGCGCTCGAACGAACGGGTGTCCGGAAGGAGCCGTCATGTTCCGCCATTCCCTACGCACGCTCGTGGTCGGTCTGTGCGCGCTGACCGCCGCCTCCCCGGCTGCCACGGCCATGGCGCTCACCGGGTCCGTTCCCGGTGATCAGCACCTGGGCGCGTACACCGTCACCCGTGCCCTGCACGCACGGACTCTCGCCGACCTGGCCACCGGCATGAAGGGGGAGGCGTTCGCCTACGCCTCGTACAGCCTCTTCGCCGTCCAGGCCGACCGCGAGGGCCGCCCCGCCGTGGGCCGGCTGTTCCGGGCCACGGCGGACACCGAGCTGAACGAGCACCTGCGGCAGGCGGCCGCCCTGGCGGGCACGGTCGGCACCGACGCGGCCGATCTGCGCCAGGCCATCAGCGGCGAGACCTACGAGCACCAGGTCATGTACCGCCGCTTCGCCGCGCAGGCCCGCGCCGACGGCGACCTCATGGCCGCCAGGCTGTTCACCGAACTCGCGGCGGACGAGGGCCGGCACCGGGACGCCTTCCGTGCCGCGCTCAGGGTCGTGACCACCGGCAGAGGTACCGTCCCGCCGCCCCCGGTGGCCGACCCGGTCACGGTGCCCGCCGGGCTGCCGAAGGTGAAGGCCGCCCGCACCCTGGCCAACCTCGACACCGCCCTGCACGGCGAGGCGCTGGCCCACGCCAAGTACATGCTCTTCGCCGCCCACGCCCGGCAGACCGGCAACGCCGCGCTGGCCCGGCTGTTCGAGGGCACCGCCAAGGTCGAGCTGCGCGAGCACTTCGCCGGGGAAGCGGTCCTGGCCGGCCTGGTCCGCACGACGCGGCAGAACCTGCGCAGGGCCGTCACCGGCGAACGTCTCGAGGCGACCACCCTGTACCCGGGGTTCGCGAGGCGAGCCGCCGCCGTCGGCGACACCGCCGCCGCCCGCTACTTCCGCGACACCGCCGCCGACGAGGCCCGCCACGCGACCGCCTTCCAGCAGGCGCTCGACCGGCTGCGGTGATCCACGGTCCACGGGGAGTGAGACCCGTGTGTCCCTCGCCCGGCAGGGGTGTGCGGCCGTGCGATCACCGGTCGGCGGATCTCATGGGGGTGTTCCGGTCACGCCGGGGGTGCGGCGTAGGGGTTCCCGTCGGACGCCGGTGAGCCACCCCGCCGGGCCCCCGGCGGCGGCACCGGAACCCAGTCCGGGCCACGGTGGTCCAGCCACCAGCCGCCGATGGTGTGGAACTTCTCCTCGAACCGGCGGTCCCACTTGAGCCAGCCCGTGATCGGAGCCCGCAGGCGGGTGACACGGCCGCTCGCTTCGTAGATCACCACGATCCGGCTGCCGAACTGCGACTCCACGCAGATGGCCTGGACGTCCGCCCACGGGATGGTCCGGCGGCGGAAGACGCGTACGACGGCCGCCGACGGTGTGAGAGCGATGCCCAACGGCCGCGACGTGGCCAGCCCCAGGACCAGCACGACGGCCCAGATCACCACCGCGAACCGCAGCGGACGGAACATTCCTCCGTCCTGCAGGGACGAAATCGCCACAGCCGTGAAGAACACCGTGCTGGGCAGCACGGGCAGCATGAGCTGGAGGAGCGTCGGCCGGTATCGGATGTTCTCCGGTGACACCGCACCGGGCCGCGCCTGCTGCATCGGTTCCCACCCCTCACGCCATGCGGCCGCCGACGGCGCATGATCACCGGGGCAGTGTGGCGGACCGGGAGCGCACTGTCCATACGCCCTGTCCGCGTCCGCCCCGTCCGGCCGCCCGACCACCCCACCACGCAGCCGCTCGGCCGCTCGGCCGGAAGGACCGGCCGGGTCTCTGGGTGACGGCGGACCCTCGGCCCCGGGTGTCAGGGCCGTTGGTCCCCATCGGCGACCGCACCGCCCTGCATACCCTAGGGGGTATAAGAACCGCGGGGGGAGAGAGCGAGGAGAGCCGTGAAGGTCGTCATCGTGGGAGGTGTCGCGGGCGGGATGTCCGCCGCGACCAGGCTGCGCCGGCTGCGGGAGGACGCGGAGATCGTCGTGCTGGAGCGCGGCCCGGACGTGTCGTACGCCAACTGCGGGCTGCCCTACCACGTCGGTGGTGTCATCACCGAGCGCGACAGGCTGCTCCTGCAGACCCCCGCCTCCCTGAACGCCCGGTTCGCCCTCGACGTCCGGGTCCGGCACGAGGTGCTCGGCATCGACACCGCCTCACGCACCGTCCGGGTCAAGGACCTGGACGCCGATCGCGTCTACAGCCTCTCCTACGACGACCTCGTCCTCAGCCCCGGCGCCTCCCCCGTCGTGCCGCCCGTGCCCGGCGCCGAGCGCGGGCTGACCCTGCGGGACGTCGGGGACACCGACCGCATCATCGAGACCGTCGGCACCGGCGGCGTCCGCAGTGCCGTGGTCGTCGGCGCCGGGTTCATCGGGGTCGAACTCGCCGAGAACCTCGCCCACCGCGGCCTCGACGTCACCCTCGTCGAACTCGCCGACCAGGTGCTGCCGCCCCTCGACCCCGAGATGGCGGCCCCGCTCGCGGATGAGCTCGAGCGCGGCGGCGTACGGCTGCGGCTCGGCACCCGGGTCACCAAGGTCCTGCCCGACGCCGTCGAACTCGACGACGGCACCGTCGCCCCCGCCGCCCTCGTCGTCTTCGCCGCCGGGGTCCGCCCCGACACCACGCTCGCCCGCGCCGCCGGTCTGGAGACCGGCCCCCGCGGCGGCATCGCGGTCGACGACCGGCAGCGCACCAGCGACCCCCACGTCTACGCCGTCGGAGACGCGGCCGAGAAGCGCGACCGTCTCACCGGCGACAGCACCCTCGTCCCGCTCGCCAACCTCGCCAACCGGCACGGCCGTCTCGTCGCCGACGTCATCGCCGGGCGGCCGGTCCGCTCCCGCTCCGCCGTCGGCACCTCGATCGTCAAGGTCTTCGGCCTCACCGCCGCCGCCACCGGCTGGAACGAGAAGCGGCTGCGCGACGCCGGACGCCCGCACAGCGTCATCCACATCCACCCCGCATCCCACGCCGGCTACTACCCCGGCGGCCGCCAGATGGCCCTGAAACTGCTCGTCGACCCCGCCGACCAGCGCATCCTCGGCGCCCAGGCGGTCGGCGGCGACGGCGTCGACAAGCGCATCGACGTCCTCGCCACCGCCCTCGCCACCGGACTCACCGCACCGGAGCTGGCCGACCTCGAACTCGCCTACGCCCCGCCCTACGGCTCCGCCAAGGACCCCGTCAACATGCTCGGCTACGTCGCCGACAACCGCGTCACCGACACCACCGACACCGTCCAGTGGCACGAGACCGAGCAGGCGGCGCGGGACGGAGCGGTACTCCTCGACGTACGGACCGGGGGCGAGCACGCGGCCGGAGCCATCCCGGGCTCGCTCAACATCCCCGTCGACGAGCTGCGCACCCGCCTCGACGAGATCCCCGCCGACCGTCCGGTCGTCGTGTACTGCCAGGTCGGACTGCGCGGCCACACCGCCACCCGGATCCTCGCCCAGCACGGCTACGACGTACGCAACCTCGACGGCGGCTGGCTCACCTGGCAGGCGGGGCGGAGCCGCCGGGACGAGAAGTGACGGCCGGTTCCTGAAGGACGATCACGGGGCGGACGGAGAAGTCCTCGTACATCTCCTCCCCCTCCGCCCCATGGACGAACCCGGCCATCTGCGGGTTGCGGTTGGCAGTGGCCAGCGGCAGCCAGCCGAGCAGAATGCCGTAACCACCGCACACCGACTCACCGCCGTCCCCGCCGTGGACGGCGGTGGGGTCGCTGGTCAGCTCCGCGCGGTAGGTGTCGTAGGCGATGCGCAGGCCGAAGGCGTTCGGACGGGTGTGGGGGCCGGTGCGGTCGCCGTAGGGGATGCGGTCCATGGGGCAGTCGTTCCCCCAGCGGAACAGCGTGCCCGCGCCCGCGCCACAGGCGTGTTCCCACTCGTCCGGGGTCGGCATCCGCAGGCCCCGGGCCGCCAGCGCGGACCGCAGGACGGAGGGCGCCTCCGCCAGCGGCTCGTCCTCCACAGCCATCAGCACGGTCGCGACCTCGGCGGTGCGGTACGGGCTCAGCAGCTCGGCGAGATGGGCCCGCAGGTCGGAGCCGTGGCCGAAGCCCTGCTCAACGCTGTCGGCGTAGTCCGCGCTCTGTTCCGGCGTCGGCTCCCAGGCGTCCAGATCGAAGCCGAGGGACACCCTGCCGCCAGGGATCAGCGCGAACTCCCGGCCGTGGCATTCGATACGGACGCGGTGCAGCGGGGCACCGAGGTGCTCGGTGGTGTCCACGGCGGTCACCCGGCCCTCCGCCGCACGAGCGGCCTCCTCGGCGACGCGGCGCGCGGCGGCCAGGTCGAGGGACCTCCAGCGGTCGAAGGTGAGATCGGCGAGTGCGGGCGCTGCCATGGCCATGCGCCGCAGTCTCGCACAGGCGTACGACAACACGATCCGTCACCCACAGCAGCCTGCCGGGACCCACGTGTTCTTCGGGGGGGCGGCCGTTCGTCGTGTCATGGACCGGATGACCAGGGTCGCGCCCATCGGGTTCGGCGCGAAGGTCGCTGTCGCCTGACCCCGGTCACTTTTCCCGACCCCCGCTCAGTTGCCCGCCGCGCTCGCGTCGCGGCGGCGGCGGTGGGCGGCGGCTGCGTAGGTCGTCAGGCCGCCCAGGACCAGTGCCAGGCTGGCCGCGATGATCAGGCCGGTGGTGGAGGAGGTGCCGGTGGCGGCCAGGGAGGCACCCCCGGCGACGAGTCCGGTGCCGGTTCCGCTGAGGTAGTTCACGGGCTTGTTCCTGTCTTGCGGAGGAGAGAGTTGTCTGGAGGCGTGAGCGGAAGGAGGTGGGTGGGCGGGGGCCGGAGGCGGTCGGCCGGTCACTTCCAGGCCGAGACGCGGGTCGCGTACGACTTCACGACCGACGACACGAACCAGTAGGCCCGCACCGAGGAGAAGACCAGCCCCGGCAGCATCAGCACGTCGATCAGGACGCCCTTCCAGCCGAGGTGCCGGGTACGGAAGGCGGCGTAGAGGACCCAGAAGGCGACCAGGCCCAGCCACACCGGGTCCAGGACGAACCCGGAGTCCGCGACGACACCGGTCCAGGCGGCCAGCCAGCCCAGGGTGTAGAGGAAACCGGCGAAGCCCAGCACCATGCTGGTGATGGAGAACCAGGTGTGCTTGGTCCAGCCGCGGCGGCGCAGGGTGTCGACGGTGCCGCGCCCCCAGCGCTCGCGCTGGCCGATCAGCTCGCGCAGGGTGGGCATGAGGTCGGTGTAGGCGATGCAGTGCTGGTTGGCGGTGACCTTCCAGCCCGCCTCCTTCAGCGCGAGCGTCGTCTCGTAGTCCTCGACGAGGTTGGCGTGGTCCTCCCAGAAGACCTCGCCGCGCCAGCGCAGGATGCTCAGCAGCGCCTCGGTGCGGTAGAAGGAACCGGCGCCGGACATGCTGTGGATGCCGAACCGGTAGCGGCCGCGCGCGTAACGGCCGTACTCCATGATCTGCATGCCCAGCAGATACCGCTGCCAGAGGTTCTTCCACAGCCCGGTACGGCCCAGGCAGGTGGCGCTCAGCCCGCCCACCCGCCGGTCGGACGCCATGACGTTGCGGGCCCGCTCCAGGAACTTCGGGTGCAGGCTGGTGTCCGCGTCCATCACCAGCAGGTACTTCACCGTCGCCGCGAGTCCGCCGGGCGCGCGGTGCAGCCAGCCGATGCCGTGGTTGAGGGCGCCGGCCTTCTTGTGCGGGTTGTCGGGCAGGTTGAAGACGACCGTGCGCGGTACGCCGGGACGGTCGGCGAAGTCGCGGGCGAACTCCTCGGTGCGGTCGGAGGAGTTGTTGACCACGACGACGATGAGATCGGGCGGTGCGCTCTGCGCGGCCAGCGACTCCAGCGCCAGCAGGACGCCCGCCTCCTCGTCGCGGGCGGGGAGGATCACGGCGGTCTCCATCAGCGGAGCCGCCGCCTGGGTGACCAGCCGCCGCCGGTGCGCACCCTGGGCACGCCGGCCCCGGGCCTGGGCCTGGGTGTCGGTCTCGGTTTCGGTCTGGGGCTGGAAGGAGCCGCCCTCTGGCGGGTGGCCTTCCCTGGTGAGCAGGGGGCCGGTCGGGCCGGCCCCGACCGCTGCGGACGCCGGTTCGCGGGCAGCGGACGTCCTGTGATCGGACACGGACATGGTGGTGTGCATCCCCCAGCGGCACGACGGCCGCCACGTCATTCTTGTCTCTACGGACGGCATTCGGCTGCCGTCAGCCCTGGGCGCCGACTCCGTGCCCGATGTGTCCCCCCGGCACGGAGCGGCGCGGCCACCACGGTGAGACGCGGCGGCACGTGAGTCCATTGTGGCCCCGGGAGTTACGGCTCCGGAAGAGTGACGGAAGGGCGCGCGGGTGCCCAAGGGGTGGTGCGGAAGTCCGTTTCGCGCCCCTCCAACGTGTCACCCGAAGGTCCGGGGCTGTTCGCGACCGATCGAGGCCGAGCAGGGCGTGAAGGCCCACGATCTCCACGGTCGCGGCCCCGTCCGGTCCAGGTGGCCGGTCAGCTCGGCCCCGGTCCCCGCTCAGGGGCGCGGCCCTCTTCGGCCGGGCCGTTGAAGGTGATCCCGGAGAAGTCACGGCCCTGGAGCACCGGGCCTTGCTGGCTCCCGCCGCCGATGATGTTGGTGACCTGTCCCTCACCGCTGTGAAGCCCCTGGGCCTGCCGACTCCACCGCTCGAGTGCCTCACGGAAAGCCGGGTCCTGCCGGGCCCGGCGGGTCAGGGACTCACTCAGTGCACGGGCCCGGAGCATGTCGTGCGGGCTCTCGTTCAGTGCGGCCAGTTCGTCCTCACCGGCCAGTCCGTCCTCATCAGCCGGTTCGTCCTCACCGGCCAGTCCGTCCTCACCGGCTGGCCGGACCACCGGAAGCGGCTGCCGCTCGGGGCGTCTTCGCACCAGGCCGGTCAGCGTCTCCCACAGGCTCCGGCCCGCTTCACCGCCGGCTCCGGTCGCCATCGCCACAAGAAGTCCCACCGAGATCGGATCCATGCCCGTACTCCCACCCCGTGAACGGATCGCCGTGCATGACCCGTCATGGTTCCAGGAACAGCCGCCCCGGTGGAAGGACGGGTCAAGCCAGCCCGGTGCCGGGCCGTCCGTCGACGGACGGCCCGGCACCGGATGCCCCGTTCGTCAGATACCGGTCACCGAAGGCACGACAGAAGTGACGACGACATAGGCGATGCAGGTGAGCGCGGAGCCCGCGACCGCGACACGAAGAGCGGCAGAGAAGAACTTGAGCATGGATTTCCTTGGTTCGTCCTAGGAACAACGGAAACGGACCGGGAACCCCCCGCTGTGAACCGGAGTCCGTGAGGCCATGATCGTAGCAGTCGCCGCATGACTATACGCAACCTTGCATGACTACACAGAGCGTCGGATCCGCTACCCGTGCCCGGGTTCCGAGCCACGCGCATCGGCCAGCGCACGAGCCGCGCGGGCTTCTTCGTCGGAGGCACCGATATGGCTGCTCAACGACCGGCTCTCCTCCAGATGGGCCACCGCCTCAGCGGTACGACCGGTCACTTGTTCGGCCAATGCCAGATCATAGAGTGCGTCGACCTCCTCGCCCACGGCGTGGATGCGCCGAGCCAGGGTGAGGGCCTTGAGGTGCCAGGCCAGCGCCTGCTCGCTGCGGCCGGCCGTGTGATGCGCCCGGCCGATGCGATGCAGAGCGATCGCCTCGCCACGGAAGTCCTTGATGTCCCGGAAGACCGACAGGGCGCCGTCGTACAGGGCCAGGGCCTCGGCCGTCCTGCCCTGCATGTCCAGGACGCTGGCCAGGTTCATGTGGAGAACGGCATGGTCCCGCCTGCTGCCCAGACCCTCCGCCACGTTTATGGCTTCCCGGTAGGCGTGTTCCGCCGTCTGCGGATCGCCCATCTTCTTGCTGATCTCCGCCAGGTTGTTGAGCGCGGTGTATCTGCCTCGCGCGTCGCCGAGTTCGGCGAAGTCGGCGAGCGCGGCCGTGAAGAACCCGAGCGCCGCGTCATGCTCGGCGAGATGCAGATGCGTGATACCCAGCATGTTCCGGGTGCGCGCGATCAGATGCCTTCCCTCATGACCGTCCAATCGCGCCAGTGAGCCCGTCAGAAGTGATCTCGCCTGCGCGTACTCACCCGTCTGCCACAGGCAGACGGAGATCTGGTGGACGCTCTGTGCCTCGAGTTCGGTATCGCTGACGGACCGGGCGATGTCCAGCACCTCGCGTGCCTCCGCGACGGCCTCCGGGTAACGGGAGCCGTGCACGTGCACGGCGGCGAGGTCGAGCAGAGCCCGGGCCCTTGCCATCCGATCGCCCTGAGCGTCCCAGTGGGCGAGGGCCCGGCGCAGCAGCGGTTCGACCGTGTCCGGACGTCCTTCCATGGCCAGAAACCCGGCGAGCACATGCACCGCCAGCGCCCATTGGCGCCGTGTGCCACGTTCCTCGACCTGATGCAACGCGTCCAGAAGATTTGCACCTTCGGTGATCAGCCATTTCTCAGCGGATCGCGGGTCCACCGGCCCCGCGAGCGCGGCAGGAGCGACGGTACGGACCTCCGGTGACATGCGTGCCCGTTGAGGGTACGCCGACCGGTCGGCGAGGTCCGCGGCAGCGAGGTAATGAGCCACCAGAGCCCCCACCGCCGCACGGGCGTCCTGCGCGGAGTCCTCGTCACCGGCCTCGATCAATGATCGTGCGTGGTCGCGCAACAGGTCATGCATGGCGAATCGATGTGGCGACGGTTCGGAGATCAGATGGTGGGCCATGAGTTCTTCGAGCACGCGCTCGGCGGCTGCGACGGAGAGACCGGTCAGCGCCGCCACCGCCGAGGGCCCGAACTCGACCCCGTGGTGCAGACCCACGCGCCGGAAGACCAGCCGCTGTTCGGCGTTGAGGGACCGGTAGGACAGGTCGAACACATGGGTGAGTGATCGCTCGCTGTCCCTGAGCTCGGCGAGACGCCCGCCACCGCCGGTCAACTGGCCCAGCAGATCGGCGGTCGTCCACGACGGACGCGCCAACAGCCGGTTCGCGGCGATCTCGACGGCCAGCGGCAGAAAGCCGCATACACGGACGATCCCGTCCATGTCCTCCACGCTCACCCCCGACCGCGCACCGAGCCGCCGGGTGAACAGGGCGATCGCGTCGTCACGAGGCAGTACATCAAGGGTGAGCGCCCGTAACCCGGGCAGCCCGGGGAGCCGTCTTCGGCTGGTCACGATGACCGCTGTGGGTGAAGCACCCGGCAGGAGCGGCCGGACCTGCTCCGAATCGGTCGCGTCGTCCAGGATGACGAGCATGCGGCGGTCCCGGCAGACCAAGCGCCATTGGGCCACGAGGTCCGTCTCGTGCAGCAGTTTCCTCGTGTCCTTTCCGAGCAGACGCAGCAGTTCGGCGAGCACCTGCTCGGGCATGCGCGGTGTGCCGTCGGGAGCCGACCGCCCGAGGCGCACGAAGAGCCGGCCGTCGGGGAAGCGGTCACGCAGCCGGTGCCCGATGTGCACGGCGAGCGAGGTCTTCCCCACCCCTCCCATGCCGTGGATCGCCTCGACGCTGATGACGACACCCGGCCCGTCTCCTCCCCCGGCCTCGGCCTCGGCCGCAGCCTCGCCCAATACGGTGTCGAGCCTGCGCAGTTCGCCCCGGCGGCCGATCCAGGGAACGTCACGGGGCAGGTTGTCGGGTGCTCGTCCGGACGGCCGCACGTGTACCTCGCCGCCGCCGCGGCCCTCCCCGTCCTCGCCGGCGTCCGCATTCCGCAGCAGTTCCCGTGCGGGCGTGCCCTGCAGAATTCCCTGGTGCACGCGGTGCAGCCGCCGTCCGGCGTCGAGGCCGATGTCACGGACCACGCGCTGCCGGGTGCGGTGGAGAAGTCTGGTCGCATCAGCTGTCCGGCTGCTGCCGTACAGGGCGACGGCCAGCCGCTCGGCCATCGCCTCGTCGAGGGGATGCTCCTCGACCAGCGGCAGCAGGACGGGAACAGCGTCGGTGAACCTGCCCGCGCTGATGAGGATGTCGGCGCGGATCACGGCCGCGCCCAGGGTCGTCTCCTTCACGGCGGCACGCAGGTGCTCCGGCCAGGAGCCGGAGATCCCGGCCAGCGGCTCCCCGCGCCAGAGCGCGTCCGCCCGGTCCAGGAGGCGTAAGGCCGCCTCCTGGTCGGTCTCGCGCAGGGCACGACTCTGGTTGACGCAGCTCGTGTAACAGCGCAGGTCCACCAGGTCCGGATCGATGTGCAGGACGTAGGCGTTGGTCCGGCTGAGGACGACCGGGGCGTCACCCCCCGCGATCCGCAAGGCACGGCGGACCCTGGACACATGGGCGTGCAGTGCCTCCCGCGCTTTCAGGGGCGGATGTTCGTCCCAGACACGGTGGATCAACGTGTCGACGCTCACGGAACGGTCCGCGTCCCAGGCGAGGGCAGCCAGGGTGAGGCGGGTCTTGGTCGATCCGAGATCGTTGCGACGGCCGGAGGTCCGTATGTCCACGGACCCCGAGAGCCGAATCTCGAGCTCCACCAGCGTCCTCCCCGCCGGTAGGCCGGCCTTCTGCCAGCCGGGCATACGAGGCTGCCATGTGGTCGCCTCATGGGCCATATGAGGGCGGATTACGTCCGAAAGCAAGCGAACGCGAATACGTTCTGTTCGTTTTCCTCCCGAAGCGGGGAGGGGATTCCCAGGTACCGGACGGTTGATACCGAAAGGATCCCCTCCTATGTCAGGTTCCCCGTCGAAGCGGCTGGCGGAGCTGCACGCGGCCTTGGCCGCTTGCGGCCGCGACCGGGACTCCGCCGCCTGGCACGAGTTGGCGCGGGTGGTGACCACTGCGGCCCGTGCAGACGAGGCGGTGGCCGGACTCTGGCCTCCCGACGGGGCGGCGGCACGAGAGCCGACCACGACCGCTTGGTGGCCGCTGGCCCAAGAACTTGACCGGATCAGCTCCCGGCATGCCGGGACATACCTCGCGTTGAGCGACTGGCTACGGCATCACGCGCCGCCGCCCCTGGGCAGACCCCGCCCTCCGCTCCCCGCGTACATGTCTCCGCCCCCGGACACCCCGCCATCCCCGTCTCCGTCTCCGCAGCTGAGCGCGGACGCCACACCCCAGCCGCACGGCCCACCGCCCCCGGCCACCAACACCAACACCAACACCATCAGCGGCAGTTCCGTACTGCACGGCCCCAGTGTGCAGGCCCGCGACATCCACGGCGGCCTCCACTTCCACATCCGGCCCGAACCACCCCGCGCGGACCGCCCGGTACCCCGCCAGCTCCCGCCCGTCACCGCCCTGTTCCTCGGCCGCGACGCCGACCGAAGGATCCTGGACGAGCTGTGCACCCGACCGCCCGAGCACACCTCCCGGATCGTGGTCGTGACCGGGCTCGCCGGTGTCGGCAAGACCGCCCTCGTCTCCCACTGGCTGCACGAGCACGCGGACAGCTATCCCGACGGACAGCTTTACGCCGACCTGGGTGGTCACACCACCGAAGGCGAGAGCAGCCCCGCCTCACCGGGAACCGTCCTCGAAGCTCTGCTCGTCGCCCTGGGAGCGACGTCGCTCCCGGCGGACACCGCGCAGCGCAGCGCCCTGTGGCACTCGGTGACTTCGGAGCTGCGGATCGCCGTACTCCTCGACAATGCCTTCAGCGCCGCCCAGGTCCGTCCGCTGCTGCTCGGCACGGCCGCCGGACTCACGGTGGTGACCAGCAGAAATTCACTCACCGGGCTACGCGTCGACGGCGCCTTGGTGCACCGGCTCGACGGGCTCCCGGCCGAGGCGGCCGTCGAATTCCTCGCCGTGGGCGGCGGACCACGCATCGAACGGGAACCCGCCGCCGCGCGTGAGGTGGTCCGGCTGTGCGGGCGTCTGCCCCTGGCCGTCGGGCTGGCTTCCGCTCAGCTCGCCCTCCGCCCGCACCGTTCCGTGTCCGCACTCGCCGCCAGTCTGTCCCACGGGCAGGGACACGGTGCCGTGGACGCGCTGCGCGTCGACGGGGAGGCCGTGGTCCGAACGGCACTCGACCTGTCGTACGGTCTGCTGCCGGACACGAGTGCCGCCCTCTACCGGCTCATGGGACTGCTGCCGACGAACCGTCACGACCTCGCCATGGTGACCGCTGTCCTCGGTGGTGACGAGTCCGCCTCCGACAATGCCTACCGGACCGAACTTGCCGTACAGGCCTTGGTGGAGGCAAACCTTCTTCAGGAGACGAGCCCCGACAGCTACCGGCTCCACGACCTGGTCCGGCCCCACGCGCGCCGCCTCGCCCTGGAGCGGGAGGCCCACGAGGAGCCCGGAGAACGCGACCGGCCACTACGCCGCTACGTCGACTGGTGCCTTGCCACCACGGCGGCCGCGGACGCCGTCCTCACCCCTGGTCACCGCCTGACCGCACCCGGCCTCTCCGGGGAGACCGCGGCCCGCACCCCGTTCGACGGTCCGGACGAAGCGCTTGCCTGGCTGGGCTCGCACCGGGACACGATCATGGATGCCGTCCGGCACTGCGCACAGGCCGGCTGGTACACGTCCTGCTGGCAGCTGACCGACCTGGCCTGGGCCTTGTTCCTGCGGCTGCGCCCCACCGAGATGTGGGTCGAGGCGCACCGCCTCGGTCTCGGCGCCGCCCGCCGCGCAGGATCGCGGCAGGCCGAGAACCGCATGCTCACTTCGGGCGCCATCGGGCTGCGGAACGCAGGGCGGTACACGGAGGCCGAAGACTGGTACCGGCAGGCACTGGAACGGGCCGTGTCCGACGACGATGTACGGCAGCAGGCCCAGGCCGTCAGCGGCCTGGGACACCTCTGCCTTCTGACCGGTCGCCTCGACGAAGCTCGCGAGCACTTCGCACACGCCCTCGGACTACGGGAGTCCATCGGCTACCGACGGGGGGCCGCGCTCTCCCGACGGCGGTTGGGCGAAACCGCTCTGGCGGCCGGCGACCTCCTCTCGGCGGCCCGTTGTCTGCGACAGGCGGCCGCCGAGTTGCACGAACTGGACGAGATGTACGAGGAGACCCGGGTGCTGGCCGTGCTCGGGCATGTCCTGGACGCCCGAGGGGAGCACGAGGAGGGGCTACGGCGACTGCGTGAGGCGCTGAACCGGTTCCGCGCGGGCGACGCCAGGTCCGAGCACTGGGAAGCCCGCTGCCTGGAATGGCTGGGCCTGTCCGCCGCGTCCCGGGGCGACGCGGCGGAGGCGACGGACTGCTACGAGGCCGCCCGCGCGCTCTTCCGGCGCCTGGACCCCTCGGACGCGCAGCGCCTCGACGACCGGCTGCGGCAGCTGTGAACCGCCCACCGCAGCAGACCGGCCCCGGCCAGTCACTTCACCTCACCTCACTCGCTTCGCTTCACATCACTTCATTTCACCGAGGTACCGCGACCGCCGGCCGACCGGTCGGCGGCGTCATGCGTGTCACCGACAGCAGCGCACCGGGCGCCCTCCCGGCCGTCATCCACGCATGCGTCACCGCGGCGACAAGGTGAGCGCGGGCGACACCGGTCCTCTCGCCCCGCACCGGAAGGAGACGAACGCCCCCCGCCGGGTCCCGTACACCGATGACGACGCCCCCGTCACAGGACAGGGGCACTGCGGCCACGAGACAGCCCGGGTGACGGACGAGCAGGTCGCCCACCCGGCAAGCGGCCATGGACAGCGGCAGCGGCACATGGCCGACCAGTACGTCCGCCCATTCCGTCCGGACCGCTCGACACCGCAGACCAGGGTCGGCCCACAGGTGTACGTCGCACGGCGGCCGGCCGTCGTGATCCGCGCAACACGCCTGCCCCGGACCGGAGGCACAGGACACGAGTGCGGTTCCGTGCCCCGTGTCCGAGCGCCAGACCACGGGGACGGCCTCGCCCCGGCGGTCAGGGAGCGCGGCGTCGCTGTCCACTCCCTCGGACGGGTACGTGGCACTTTGGAAACACACCGTGGTCCAGGCGAGATGACGGGCGAAACGGTACTGTCCGCCCAGGCGGCTCATCCTGCCTCTTTCCGGTCCGGGCGGACCTCCCACTCCGACAGCGGTGAGGGCGCGGCGGGCGGCGGCACGTACGGCGGATGCGCCGGTTCACTCAGGTCCAGCAAGCGGTAGACGATCGAGCGCATCCGCCGGTGGAACTCGCCCGGCACCGAGGACAGCGCGGCCGCCACCCGGGCGTACTGCCCGGGCCTGCGCGTCCGTGCCGCGTACTCCAGCTGCCCGGCCGGCGGATGCAGCGGCGACATGACCGGCGCGGCGGTGGCAAGCAGTGCCGCCGGTGAGAAGGGCGCCATCTCGCGTTCCGGACTCCCTGTGAGCAGCACCGTGGCATCCGTGAGGGTGCCGTACGCAGTGAGTGAGCCATGGTCGCCCACGAGCCAGTCGGCAGCGATCAGCAGTGCCTGCCAGTCGGCCTCCGGAGGCACGATCGCAAGCCGTTCACAGGCCGCCAGCCAGCCGCGCACCTGCCATGTGCCGTGGCCCGCGTAGACGTTGGGGTGGAGCAGGAGCGCGATCCGGTAGCGGTCCCCGGGCAGCTGGGTCAGCAGGTGCGGAACGAGCGAGTCGAGCCGTCCGAACGTCGATGCCGGCCCCCAGGTGGAGGTGACCACCACGAGCCGCTGCCCGGTGCCGACGCCGAGCACGCGCCGGTAGGCGTCGCGCCGGGGCAGCTCGGCGACGATCCGGTCCACGCAGGGGTCTCCCACGACATGGGCCACCGGCAGCGCCTGCGGGCAGGAACGCGCCAGCTCCGCGAGATCCCGGTCGTGGGCGTAGCCGATCGCGGCCGGGACGACGCGGCCGTCGTGCATCAGATGCTGCGGGCTGAGCATTCCGGGCCACCGCTGCTGCCCGGGAGCCGCCGCCGTGACGTCGGTGAGCGGTTTGATCTGCCCGGCACCGTGCGAGATCCGCAGGACCGGGGCCCGCAGCTCGTGCAGGCCCCGTGACCCGGCCGCCAGCACGAGATCGAATTCGGCCCGTAACGCCTCCTCCCAGGGCACGGTCGTGATGCCCAGACCGTGCAGGAACTGTGCGACACCGCTGCCGAAGGCGTGCGGCGCCGCCGTGAAGACCACCTGGACACGCAGGTCCGCGTGCAGCAGCCCGAAGACTTCTCGCAGCCGCTGCGCGAACGTCACCGTGTGGACGACCACCAGCACCCTCTTGCAACCCCGTACGGTCAGCCAGTGGCCCTGTTCGATCAGTGCCGTCTTCGTCGTTCTCAAGGACATGCGATCCCCCATCGCCCGTCAGCGCGTGGTGCGTATGACGAGGAGAGGAGTGCCCGGCCCCCGCGGCGCTTTCCTTGCAGCACCCTTGCAGCACCCTTACGGCCGCCGGAACGCGTGCCCGGGTACGCGTACGGGTGCGCGCGGTGCTCACGTCCATGAGCTGTCCGACGCCCGCGCACGACTTCCTGTGACCTGCGTCGCGTGCGCTTTACGCGTCACGTGCGCCGGACGCGTCAGGTGGGTGACGGGCGGGTGCCGGTCGTGGCGCGGACCGTGGTGCGTTCCGTGGCGGTGGCACGGGGCGTGGCGCGGGCGGCGGCAGTGGGGCCGGCGGTGGCAGTGGTGTCGGCCGGGTTGCGGGTGCGGGCGCCGGTGCCGGGGGAGGCACTCGGGACGGTGCTCGGGCGGGGGGCCGGCGTCACCGGGTCCGTCGACGGAACCCGGGACCGGTCGGAGGGTGAGGTGGGGGTACGGGTGGGGTCGGGTACCGCGGACGGGGCGGTGGGCGGGGCCAGGGGGATCGCCGGGCGGGGCGGGCCGGTGGCGGAGGTCAGGTGGAGGGGGAGGGTCAGCAGGGCGGCTGCCGCGCAGGTCAGGGCCGCGCCCAGGGCCGTACGGCGCAGTCGGCGGCGGGACGCCGTACGGCGGACGGTCTCGTAGTGGCCGGGGGGCGGGGCGAGGAGGTCGGCCGGGGGGCGGAGGATCACCGCGAGGGGGTCGTCGGGGGCGAACTCCGGGTCGTCGTCAAAGCGAGTGGTCAAGGCTTCTCCTCAGATGGACGCGGAGCAGTTCGCGGGCCGCGTGGAGGTCGGCCTTGACGGTTCCTTCCTTGCGCCCGGTCAGCACGGACACCTCCCGGATCGGCATGTCAGCGTAGTAGTGGAGCAGGATCGGGACGCGCAGCCGTTCCGGGAGGGACTGGACCAGCAGGCGTACCGAGGGGTCCGTCTGTTCCTCCGGGCCGCGCACCGCCGCCTCCGCCGTGACCCGGCGCATCGCCCTGCGCTCGCGCTCCAGTTTCCGCCAGTGGTCCCGGACCAGATTGGCCGCGGTGACATAGAGGAAGCCGCGCGGCTCCTCGACCGACGTCCAGCGGGCCCAGAGCCGGGTGAACGCCTCCGACGCGATCTCGTGGGCGGTGCCGTCGTCGTCCACGAGACGGCGGCACCAGCCGGCGAGGCGCGGGTAGAGGGCGGCGAACAGCTCCGACGCCTCCTTGTCCCGGGACCGTTTCAACGTTCTCCATCGAGGTCGGAAGTGTCGGAAGTGGGGGTGGGGATGCGGGTGCGGGTGCTCCGCGTCGTCCGCGTCGTCGGGGAGGATGCCGGGCCGACGGGGTGCGTTCCCCACGGCCCGGGATCCGTCAGCCGGTGGAGGTCAGGGCGGCGAACACGATCACGTTGTCCAGGTAGCCCGTGCCGGTGCGCGGGCCGCCGCAGGTGATCAGCCGCAGCTCCGGGCGGTCCACGTCGCCGTAGACCTCGCCGGACGGGAACGCCGATTTGGCGACCGTACGCAGCCGGGTCACCCCGAACGACGCCTCGGTGCCGTTCGCCAGGCGCACCGCGATCCGGTCGCCCCGGCGCAGCTCCGCCAGCCTGCGGAAGACGCCGTCGCCGTAGGAGCCGACCGTGACGTGCCCGAGGATCACCGACGGGCCGGCCTGGCCCGGAGCCGGCGAGTTCCGGTACCAGCCCGCCCGGTCGTGCGCGGTGACCGGCGGTACCTCCACGGTGCCGTCGGACGCCAGGCCCAGCCGTATCACCGGGGTGTCGACGCCGACGGCCGGGATCCGCAGCCGCACCGGGACCGAGCGCGCCAGGGCGTGCGGTTCGTGCGTGTCCGGTGCGCCTGCCGTCCCGGACGGCGCGTCCGTGGTGCCGGACGCCCGTCCCGCGTGCACCGGCCCGGATCCGGATCCGGCACCGGATCCGGCACCTGTCCGGGCCTCGGCCCTGACCCCGCTCCCGCCCCCGCCGCACGCCGTCAGCAGCGACGCCGACATCGCGGCCAGCGAAGCCGTGGTGAACGCGCGCCGGGAGAGTGCGGTCATGCTCCGGTGGCCCGGCGGCGGCGTACGACGAGGAACGCGCCGCCACCGGCGACCAGCGCCGCCGCGGCACCCCCGCCGATCAGACCGGCCGTGCTGCCGGATCCGGAGGACTCCGGCGCGACCCCCGTGTCGGGGGCGCCCTTCGGCACGACGGAGACCTGGCCGCCCTTCGTGTCCCGGGCCGGGGCGGGGCTCGCCCCCCGGTCGGACGGCGCGACGGTCGGTTCGGTGACCGGTGCTGCCGATGCCCCGGTGGACGGCCGGGTGGTCGGGACCGGGGCGGCCGTGGCGCTCGCGCGCGTCGAGGGGACGGGGGACGGGGTCCCGCTGTCGGCGAACGCCGGGGCGGCGCCCGCGAGTACGGCGGTGGCCGTCAGGGCCAGGGCGCTGAAGACGGTTCGGCGCATGGTGTCGCTCTCAATCCGTGGCTCGGTGATGAAATCGAGCGGAGAGACGAGGCAGCGGCACCGCGCGTTGTAAAGGAATGGCAAAAGAGAGAGAGGGGTGGGGGAGGAGGCGAGGGGGAGGGCGGGGGCTACTGCGCCTCCGGCATCCGCAGCGCCGCTCCCGGCCGGCTCAGCGCCCTGATCAGGTCCGCCCGCGCCGGATGGCGGTCGGCGAGTTCCGCCGGGTCGCCGCCCTCGTAGTCGGAGGGCAGGAAACCCGGCGCCATGGTCGTGCCGAACAGCGACCAGCGGCCGCCCGGTGCCACCCGTGCCCCCATCCAGGTACCCGACGGCACCACGGTCTGGCAGGTCTCCGGGCCGCCCAGCAGAACCAGTTCGTCGCCGCCGTCGGGGAAGAGGAGAAGCAGTTCCAGGGGGTCGCCGCGGTAGAAGTGCCAGATCTCGTCGGTGGGCAGCCGGTGCACGGCCGAGAAGTCGTCCGGCGCGGCGGTGAGCAGCATCATGATCGCCGTACCGGACGGGCGGCCCGAGGCGTCCGGCGGGCCCGCCCAGGTCTGCCGGAACAACCCGCCCTCCACGGGCAGCGGGCGCAGACCGTGCAGGGCGGCGAGCCGTGCGGGGTCCTCCCCCGGCGGGGACGGCACGTGCGGCGGGTGCGACGAGTGCGACGGGTGGGGCGCGGATGCGGGCCGGTGGTCGTCCATATGGCTCAGCCTGCCCCCTTCCGTGCGCTGCCGCCCGGGGCGTGACCAGCACCCGCCCGCCATCCGGGTGACGCCCGGCGTGCGGCCCGTACGCCACGGCCCTTGACTGGTCATGGTGTACGGACGTACCCGCGGCCGGTCCTCCCGGCCGCCCCCCGGAAGGCGAGGCGACATGACGCGCTGGACGACCGCTGCCGTGGTCACGACGGCCTCGGCCGTGTTGGTACTCGCGCCGGTACTGACCGGCTGCTCCGACAACAACAGCCCCTCCAGCACGGCCAGCAAGGCCGCCTCCGCCGCGTCCTCGCTGGCGTCGCAGGGCGCCTCGGCGGCGTCCTCGCTGGCGTCGCAGGCCGCTTCCGCCGGCTCCTCGCTGTCCTCGCAGGCCGCCTCGGCGCTGGCGTCGGCCACGGCGGAGGCGGGGCAGAAGCTGGACGAGATCAAGAACGGCACGAACGTCAAGAGCGACGTCACCCTCGGCACCCCGGCCACCGGCTCCGACGGCCGTACGACGGTGCAGGTGACCGTCCGCAACACCGCCGGCTCGACGAAGTCCTTCGCGGTCGAGGTCACGTTCAGGGATTCCGGGGGCGGACTGCTCGACGTGGTGATCGTGACCCTGTCCGACGTACCGGCCGGCAAGTCCGCCGACGCCACGGCACGCAGCACGCACCAGCTGTCCGGGGACGGCGGGGTGAAGGCCGAGGTCGGGCAGGCGGTGCGGTACTGAACGGACGGCCGCCGCGCCACGGGCTCTGTGCCACGGGCGCCGCGCCCCCGACTCCCCGCTCGGTTGCGGCCGTTCACAGTTTTTACCAAAACTAGAGATTCCGATGCGTGCCCCGTCCGTATCTCCCGGTGTCCGACCACCCGCCCTGCGCGGGGGGCACCCGACCGGGCAGGAGGCACGGTGCGCTTTTCGCGAAACGCGATGGGAACTCTCTTCGTGGGCGGGGCCCTCAGCGTGACGCTCGTCTCGCTGGCATATCCCTCGATGCTCGGCGTGACCAAGGTGTCCAGTTCACCGGACCTGGTGATCGCGCAGACCCAGTGGGGGCCGCTCACGGAGGGGGACCGGGACTTCGTGGTGAAGGTGCGCTCGGCGGGGCTGTGGGAGTACCCGGTGGGGCAACTGGCCCTGAAGAAGGGGACGTCCAAGGCGGTCGTCACCGCGGGCAAGCATCTGATCGACGGGCACGCGGCACTGGACACCACCTGCCGCAAGATCGCCCCGATGCTGAACATCTCCATCCCCAACCAGCCCAGCCCGCAGCAGCAGGGCTTCATCAACACCCTGACGGCGGACAGCGGCAAGCAGTTCGACAAGGACTTCGCCAACATCCTGCGCGTCACGCACGGCACGATCTTCAACTCGATCGCGAAGATCCGCTCCACCACCCGCAACACCCTGGTGCGTGCCCTGGCCGACCAGGCCAACGACACGGTGCTGGACCACATCACGGTCATGGAGCAGACCGGTCTGGTCGACTTCGACCAGGTCCTCTTCCAGGAGACGACCCCGCCGAAGCTGCCCTCCTCCGACCTGACCCCGCCACCGCCGTCCGGCGGCCAGCCCGAGGTCGTCCTCACCCCGCCGCCGAACAGCACCACGCAGCCGCCGGTCCTGCCGGGCGAGAGCGGCGCCAACGGGACCGGTGGCCAGGCGGCGAGCAACAGCCCGGCGGTGGGCTGATCCCGGGCGGACCGCCCGGCGGCGGGGCGTGAACCCGCGGCCGCAGGACGTGACCCGCGGACAGCGGCCGTACGCCCGTGACCGGCGGCCGCATGTCCGTGACCGGCGGGCTCAGGCGAGCCAGGCCGTGGTGTCCGGCCCGAGCCGCCCGTCCTCCGTCGGGGCGCTGCTGAGCAGCACCTCGCCGGGTGGCAGCGGCACGGACCGGCCGGACAGGTTGGTCACGCACCGCCACCCGTCACCGCGGGCGAACTGGAGGACGCCCTCAGGGGATTCGTCCGCCCAGACCAGCCGCTCGCCGTCGAGCAGCTTGCGGCGCAGCCGCAGGGCGGCGCGGTACAGCTCCAGGGTCGAGCCCTCGGTGCCGTCCTGCGCCGCCACCGCGTACGACGCGAACTCCGGCGGCTGCGGCAGCCAGGCACCGCCCGCCCCGAAGCCGTACGACGGTCCGGTCGTCGTCCACGGGATCGGCACCCGGCACCCGTCGCGGCCCTTGCGGACCCGGCCCGTCTGCTGCCAGATCGGGTCCTGAAGGACGGCGGTGGGCAGGTCGGCGACCTCGGGCAGGCCGAGTTCCTCGCCCTGGTAGACGTACGACGAGCCGGGCAGCGCCAGCATCAGCAGGGTCGCGGCGCGCGCCCTGCGCAGTCCGGCGGCGCGGTCGATGCTTGGGGCGCGGCCGTCCGACAGCAGCCAGGCGTTCTCGTCGGTGCCGGGCGGCAGGACGAGGCGTGACGAGTGCCGTACGACGTCGTGGTTGGACAGCACCCAGGTGGCGGAGGCACCCGCCGTCTGCGCGGCCGCCAGGGACTCGGTGATGACCTGCCGCAGCGCGTCCGCGTCCCAGGCGGTCTGAAGGTACTCGAAGTTGAAGGCCTGTCCGAGTTCGTCGAGCCGGGCGTACAGGGCGCGGCGGGAGTGCGGGACCCAGGCCTCGGCGACGGCGGTGCGGGGCGGGCTGTAGGTGTCGAAGACGCGGCGCCAGTCGCGGTAGATCTCGTGGACCTCGTCGCGGTCGTAGTAGGGGTGGCTGCCGGGCGGGACCCGGTGCAGGGCCAGTTCGCCGACCGCCTCGAGATCGCCCACGTCGCGCAGCGGCTCGGAGAGGTCCTTGGCGAGGGCGTGGGCGACATCGACACGGAAGCCGTCCACGCCCCGGTCGGCCCAGAAGCGCAGGGTGGCGCGGAAGTCGGCGCGGACCTCGTCGTGGTCCCAGTTGAGGTCGGGTTGCTCGGTGGCGAAGAGGTGCAGATACCACTCGCCGTCGGCCACCCGGGTCCAGGCACTGCCGCCGAACACCGACTGCCAGTCGGTGGGCGGGAGTTCACCGTGCGTACCGCCTCCGGCGCGGAAGACGTAACGGTCCCGGGCGGCGGATCCGGGGCCGTCCCGGAGAGCCTCCTGGAACCAGTCGTGCCGGTGGGAGGTGTGGTTGGGGACGATGTCGACGACGACCTTCAGCCCGAGCCGGTGCGCCTCGGCGGTCATCTCGTCGAAGTCGTCGAGTGTGCCGAGGCGGGGGTCGACATCGCGGTGGTCGGCGATGTCGTAGCCGCCGTCGGCGAGTTCGGAGGGGTAGAAGGGGCTCAGCCACACGGCGTCGACGCCCAGCGTGGCGAGGTGCGCCAGGCGCTGGGTGATGCCCTTCAGGTCACCGAGCCCGTCGCCGTCGGCGTCGGCGAAGCTGCGCGGGTACACCTGGTAGACGACGGCCTGGCGCCACCAGTCCGGGTCACGGGAGGAGATGTCGGGCACGCGGGCTCCCTTTCATGGGCGATCGGACACGGACGCGTCGCTGTCTGCTGCTGAGCGGTCCTCCCACGGTACGGGCCTGACCCCGGCCGGCCCAGCGTGAGGCCGTCCGGGGGTACTCCCTCCGGGGGATTTCCGCGGCCGGGCCCGCGGCACCGCCGAAGCGGGGGTCCGGGGGCGGCAGCCCCCGGGGACGGGCACGGGAAGGGGCGGCGGGGGCGAAACCCCCCGGCCCCGCCCCCTCCCCCGTACGCCACCGAGCACTCGCGGACCGCGCGCCCCGGTGTTCCCGTGGAAGGGATCTGCGAGTCCGGCCCGAGCCGTCCACCCCGGAGGCACCCCGAATGAGCCGTCGCCGCCCACCAGCCGTCCGCACACTCACCGAGACGGCGGTCAACGCCAGATCCGCCCCCGTGTTCGCGCTGCTGTTCGTGTTCGCCGCGCTTCTCACCGCGGCCGCCTGCGCGGGCGTGGGCAGCGGGAGCGTGACGGCCGACGACCCCGCGGGGGCGCAGCCGCCACCGGTCGCGTCACCCGCGTCGCCCGCGCCGCGGAAGGGTCCCGTGCCGCTGACCGCGGCACAGGCCGCCGCCGTGCTGGTCACCGACGTCGACCTGGGCGCCCCCTGGACGCCCACCCAGGGCGCGGCGACCTGGCGGGACGGGTTGCTGAAGGCGACGGCGAACGACGCCTCCCCCGACTGCCAGCGCCTGCTGGACGCCCTCTACACCGACGAGATCCTGGGCGAGCCCTCGTCGCCGGGGACCGCCGTCGCACTGGACGACCCGGCCGACCAGGCCCAGCTGCGCTACCAGGTCGCCGTGCACCGGGCGGCCGACGTGGACCGCACCCTGGGCTGGCTGCGGACGCTGCCGCAGACGTGCGGACGGTTCACGGCGACGACGACCCGGGCCGGGGTGCAGGACGTGCAGGTCACCGAGGAGCAGCTGCCGCAGGTGGGCGACGCGCGGGAGGGGCTGCGGGTGACGCTGACCGGGCAGGGGACGGCCGGCACCGCTACCGGGACCGGGAACCTCGACGCCGCCACCGGCACCCCCGTCACCGGGACCGGGACTGCGAATCCCGGAGTCGGGAACACCGCCACCGGCGCCGTGGCGGGGGCCGGTGTGCTCACGCTGGACATCGCGGCGGTACGGGTCGGCGACGACGCGATCACCGTCACCACGGGCGGCCCGGCCGCCGTACCGCCCGCGGCCACGCAGGCGGCCCTCCAGACGGGCGTGCAGCGCCTCACGGAGGCCCGACGACCGCACCCCGCGTGACCGCCGGGCCGCGGTGGGGCGACCCGCCCGCGCCCGTCACAGCGAGGGCTGCGCCGGTGCGGGCCCCAGGGTCGTGGTGCCCGGCGCGGTGCGGTGCCCGAGGCCGGTGCGGTAGGCGTCCAGGGCCGCCTCCACACGCCCCGTGCGCCGCAGCAGATCGCCCAGCAGCCGGCACAGGTCGGCGAGGTCGCCCGCCGCGCCCGCCCGCTCCAGCAGGCTGAGGGCGCGGACGTAGTGCTCCTCGGCCTTCTCCGTGTCGCGGGCGTCGTCGGCGATGATGCCGAGGAGGCGGTGCGCGGCGGCGGAGTGGACGGCACCGCGCTCGGAGGAGAGGTCGCCGAGGACACCGTGCAGCAGCCGGGCGGCCTCCTCGGACTTGCCGCGCCGGTGCAGTACGTCGGCGAGTTCCACGGCGACCTGACTGCTGTAGAGGACGGCGCGCTTGGCGCTCAGCATGGCGAGGGCCTCGCGCAACTCGCCTTCCGCGCTTTCCAGTTCACCGTTCTGGACACAGACGTAGCCGCGCATCCAGTGACACATGGCGAGTTCGGTGCGGATCTGCAGCTGGCGGTAGAGCTCGGCGGCCTTGGCGAGGGAGGCGTCGGCCTCGGCGACCCGGCCCTCGGCGATCAGGGTGCGGGCGACGGAGCGGTGCATACGGGCGACGAGGGCGGGGTCGCCGACCTGCGGGGCGAGGGCGAGGGCGAGTTCGGCGGCCTGGGCGGCGCGGGCGTGGGCGCCCATGTCCATGTAGGGGCCGATGATGCTGCCGTAGAGGAGGAGCAGGGCGTCGGGGTCCTGGAGGCCGCCGCGGTTCAGCTCGTCGAGGGTGGACTCCAGCAGGTACACGGCGTACCGGAGTTCTCCGGCGAGGTAGTGGGAGACGGCGCGGCCGCGCAGCGCGGGGACCCGGGCGGGGAGGGGATGGTCGGCCAGACACGCCTCGGCACGCTCGAAGTAGAGCCGCCCGACATCCAACTCGCCCGTCTCGAGCGCGCATTCGCCGAGCCCGAGCAGCGCGGTGGCCCGCTCCCAGCCGAGCCCGTGCCGTTCGGCCTCCGCGAGGAGGGTGCCGTACTGCTCGGCCGCCTCCTCCGCAGCACCGGTGGCGAGGGTGCGCTGCGCCTCGGTCAGCCGCAGCCGCAGATCGGCGGCGAGGCGGGCCGGGCGGCCGGTGGCGAGTTCGTCGAAGGCGACACCGAGACGGTCCGCCACATGCCGCAGCGCGTCGTCGGAGGGGCGCACCCGGCCGGACTCGAGGGTGGAGATGTACGCGGGCGTGTACGTGGGCTCCGCCAACTGCTTCTGGGTCAGCCCGCGTTCGGTGCGCAGCTGCTGCACCCGGCGACCGATCGTGGTCGGGTCGTCTCTCTCCGGCATCGCCCCAACTCCCCCTGTGCCTCTTGCCGTTAGGCTGCGGCAGCCTCTAGGTTAAACGCCACATTAAACATGCTTAACACGCCGCTGTTGTTGCGAGGTTGCCGTGCTCGGACACACATCCGCGCGTTACGAACGCCCCAGCGCACTCTCCCGCCACCTGTCACACAGTCTGCCCCGCCGTCCGCCCCGCCCCGGCAGGCGGACGGCCGCCGTCAGAGGTGTGACGGCGGCCGTGATCGCGGTGGCCGCCCTGATCACGGCCGCCAACGCCGTCCCGGCCCCCGCGGTCCCCGCCCACTCGGTCCCCACCCACACCGGCCGGCCCCCCGCCCAGCCGACGGCCCACACCGAAGGAAGCTAGCGCCGGGGCACGGCCGGACGACCGGACGGCACGGATCGACGACCGGACGGCACGGATCAGGGATTGGCCGCCTGTAGCAGATCGAGGTGCCGGCGTACGTTCTCCAGCGCCCCCTCCCGCCGTCCCGGCACCCGCTCCCGCAACTCCGCTAGCAGCAGGCCGAGTTCACGGACCTGCGCGGAGTCCTGGATCCGGCTCCACTGGTGGTGGGCCCGGTCCGCGGCCGTCTCGACGGCGGGCGCGTCGGCCGCCTGCCCCGCCGCGAGCCGGGCCGACGCGACCTCGAGCCAGGTACGGCAGCTGCGCGCCGGGTCTCCCGCGAGCATCGCCAGATCGGCGCGCACCTCCGCCCAGTGCAGCACCTCCTCGGAGGCGGGCCCGTGCTCCCGTACGGCGGCCTCGGCCCAGCGGGCGGCCAGCGCGTCGGCCTCGGCGTGCCGCCCCGCCTGCGCGGCGGCGGTGATCTCGGCGTGCGGATCACCGGCCGCCGGCTCCGGAGCCGGCTCGCCCGGCACCGAAGCCGGTGCCGGTGCCAGAGGCGGTGCCGGTGCCTGGCCCCGCTCGCCCGGCACGAGATCCTGCGCCCGGCCCCGCTCGCCCGGTACCGGATCCTGCGCCCGGCCCTCCTCGCTCAGCACGAGATCCTGCTCCCGGCCCTGCCCCCGGCCGCCCCGCCGTCCGCCCGTCGCCGCCGTCTCCGCGTCCAGCAGCCGGGCCAGCGCCGCCTCGTGCAGCTGCCCGGCGGGCGGCCGGTGTCCGCTGCGCAGCAGCGTGGCGACGGCCTTCATGTACGCCGGCTGCGCCACCGTACGCCGCTGCGGCGGCGGGGCGACCCGCCCGTAGACGGCGGTCCCGGCGCCGGAGTCGAGCGGCTGGGTGCGCAACAGCTCCCAGGTCTCCGCATCGGCGTGCAGATCGGCGAACAGGGTCGTCGAGCCCGGTGCGCGCAACCGCAGTTCCTCCCGGAACCAGTGCCAGGGGAAACCGGTGTAACGGACGGTCGACGGGGTGGTGCGGGCCAGCGCGAGATGGGGGAGGCGCTGCTTGCGGTCCGTCTGGAGCTGGCCGGTGACGAAGACGGTGAGCGGATCGGGGGAGGTGGCCGCGGCCCGCAGCCGGGTGAGGACGGCCTGCGGCTCCAGCGGATCGGCGAGTTCGACGACGTTGGCGGTGTCCGTACCGGACAGCACGGCGGGGGAGACGGCCGCGAGCACGGGGAGCACGGAGGCCGCGTCCACCAGACAGCCCCGGCCCTGCGGCGAGGCCGCGAGCAGCAGCACGGTTCCGGGCATCGGCCCCTCCAGTCGGACACACCTGAGTCGGACACATCTCTGTCGAACGCGCCGAGCCGAGATCGCAGACCCGGACCGAAACCGCGACCCGGACCCGGCGGAGCGTCGATCACCTACGGCAGCACGGTAACCGCTGCGCGGGCAAAGGAAGATGAAGGACCCGCAAACGTACCCCTACGGGCAGCGGCCCGGGCCGTGCGAGGACCGCCGCCCGCCGACTTGCCAGGGTCGCCGCCCAGGTGTGGTCTGGAAGGCGGAGTGCGCCGACGCACCGCCGCCTCGCTGTATCGCCGTCTCGCGGTACGGATGTGTCGGCGTGCCGAAAGGGAGGAGTGCCCCATGTCCTACGCGCTGCCCACCCAGGGCCCCGTGACCGGCCGCCCGGTCCACACACCCGACGTCTTCAGCGAGCGCACCCACGCGACCGCGAGGCTGGTGGTCCCGGTGCTGCTCGGTCTCGTCTACGGCTACTGGGCAGCCGCCGACCGGCGCGCCGGCGGCCCCATCACCGGCTGGAACGTGCTGTTCGGCATCGTCACCACGATCGTGTTCGCGGTGGTGATGGCCACCCTGCTGGTGGTGGGCCCGCACCTGAAGCGCGAGGTGCACGCCCTGATGTGGGTCGCGTTCACGGGCACGGCGTTCGGCTTCCTCTACAGCCAGAGCGGCGCCTCGGTGCTGCGCTGCATGCTCATGGGGCTGCTGATCGGCGCGGTCACCGGGGCCGCCCTCTTCTACTGGTACTACACGCACGAGGACGCACAAGGCCACCACCTGGCATAGCCCCCCAGCCCCCGCCCCTCGACCCCGGCGCCCACCGCCGGGGTCCACATCTGCCCCGGCTCCCCCCTTCCTCCCCTCCCCTCCCCCTCCCCCTCCCCGTCTCCACCCACCCGGCCGTACAACGCACCGCACCGCTCGCACACCGCGCGCACCCGTCGTTGCCTGGAGAGGTGCTGTCGCTGTCCTCACGTCTCCGGAACGCGCTGTCAGCCGTACTCATCGCGCTGGCCTGCTTCCTCCTGCCGTTCGGCGCGCTGGCGGCCTGGGCGGCGTACGGCCTGGCCGACAGCGGCCGCTACGTCACGGCGATGGCGCCGCTGGCCGCCGACCCGGACGTACGGAACGCGGTCGCGGACACCGTCGGCGCGGGCATCCTGCGCGAGGTGGACATCGGCGGCCCTGCCGCGCAGGGGACGGTGGCGCCGTTCGTCCAGGACGCGCTGCGCTCGTTCACCCGTACCGAGGCGTTCCGCACCGCGTGGGACGCGGGCAACCGGGTCACGTACGACGCCGTGTGGCAGGCCCTGCACGACGACCGCGCAGGCACCGTGACCGTCGACCTGGCCCCGGTCACCGCGCAGGTGAGGGACCGGCTCAGCCGCGACCACGTGCCGCTCGCCGACCGCATCCCGGTCGAGCACACCGCGGTCGCCGTCCTGCCCGCACGGGACCTGGACGGTTTCAGGAAGGGGTTCCACGTGCTCGAAGTCGCCGGCTTCTGGCTCCCCGTCTCGGCCGTCACGTTCGCCGCGGCCGGTATCGCCGTCGCCGTACGCCGTCGCCGGGCGGTGATCGCGACGGCCCTCGGTACGGCGCTGGGCGGCGCCCTGCTGGCCCTGGCCCTGGCCGTCGGCCGCCGGGTCACCCTGGCCCGGCTGCCGCGGGAGGTCTCCCAGCCGGCCATCGGTGCCATCTACGACGCCCTCACCGACACCCTGTACACCTGTGCCTGGCTGCTGCTGGCGCTGGGCACGACGGTGGCGGTGACGGCACGGCTGACGCGGTACCTGCGGGTCATGCGGCTGCTACGGCGCCGGCGGGCACCCGAGCACGAGCGGGAGCTCGTGGGCTCGGCGGACTGACGCACCGCGCCGCCGACCGTGACGACACTCAAACGAAATTGACCGAACCTGACCGAAAGTGGCCGACCCTCCAGGGTACGCAGCAGCCCTCGCCCCTCCCCAAGATCCCCTCCGAAGGCGGTTAACCTTACGTGTCCGTCCTGGCCAGGGATTGACGGGCTACAACTCATGCGAAGGGTTGCGACATGGGCATTCTCACTCTCCTGCGGAAGAAATTCGGCCGCCAACGCAAGGAGGGCGCGGCTGAAAACGTGCAGGAACCCACCGCTTCGACCACTTCGCAGGCCGAGGCCGCACAGCCCACCCCGGAACCCCACATCCCCGAGCCCCGCCCGGAGACCGACTCCGAGCACGACCTCGTCTCGGCGGCTTTCAACAACGTAACGATCCCCAAGCCGACCCCGGAACCGGCGGCGGAACCTGTCACGGAAGCAACCCCGGAACCCGAACCGGTCGCGGAGCCCGTGGCGGAAACCACACCTGAGCCGACCCCGGAACCGGCGGCGGAACCCATCGCAGAAGCAACCCCGGAACCCGAACCGGAACCGGAACCGGTGGCGGAGCCCGTCGCGGAACCGGCGCCGGTGGCGGAAGCAACCCCCGAGACAGAGCCGGAACCCGAGCCCGTGGCCGAAACCACGCCTGAGGCGGCCCCAGAACCGGAACCGGTGGCGGAGCTCGTGGAGGAGACGACTCCGGAACCGGTGGCAGAGCCCGTCGCAGAAGCAACCCCGGCACCCGAGCCGAAGCCGGAACCGGTGGCGGAGCCCGTCGCGGAACCGGCGCCGGTGGCGGAAGCAACCCCCGAGACAGAGCCGGAACCCGAGCCCGAGCCCGAGCCGGAACCCGAACCCGCAGCAGAACCCGTGGCAGAAGCGACCCCGGAACCCTCGACGGAGCCCGAGCCCGCAGCCGCGATCGCGGTCGCAGCCGCCGAGGAACCGGCTGCCGCTGCCCCCGTCCCGGAACCCGCCGCCGAGGCCGCACCAGTCTCCGAGCCGGAGCCCACGCCCGCTCCCGAGCCCACTCCGGCGACACCCGAAACCCCCGACCCGACGGCCGCCGACGACGAGGACGCCCCACAGGGGCCACCCGCACCCGACGACGAAACCCGCACGGGTGGTGCGGGTGGGAACACCCCCGCCGAAGGCGAAGCCGAGGCGTCCGCCCCCGCGCCGGAGGCCCCGGCCCCGGTCCTGCCCCCCACCCTCGCCACCGCGTACACCGCCGCCGCAGCCGTCCTAGAGGCACACGACCTCACGACCGCCCGAGCGAAGCTCTACCTGGTCCTCGACCGCTCCGCCTCCATGCGCGCGTACTACAAGGACGGCTCGGCCCAGGCCCTGGCCGACCAGACCCTCGCCCTGGCGGCGAACCTGACCCCCGAGGCCCCTCAGACCCCGGAAACCGCAGAGGCCGGCGCCGGCGTCCACGTCGTGTTCTTCTCCACCGAGGTGGACGGCACCGCCGACCTCACCCTCACCGACCACGAGAACAAGATCGACGAGGTCCACGCCGGCCTGGGCCGCATGGGCCGCACCAGCTACCACGCCGCCGTGGCGGCCGTACTGGAACACCACGCCAAGTCCGCGACCGCGACCCCCGCCCTGGTGATCTTCCAGACGGACGGCGCCCCCGACGCGAAGACCCCGGCGACGCAGTCCCTGACGGAGGCCGCGAAGACCCACCCCGAGGTCTTCTTCTCCTTCGTCGCGTTCGGTGAGCACGACAACAAGGTGTTCGACTACCTCCGCAGGCTGAAGACCCCGAACACGTCGTTCTTCCACGCGGGCCCGGCCCCGAAGGAGCTCACGGACACGGAGTTCTACGAGGGCGTTCTCGCGAACTGGCGCCCGTAAGGACACAGAGCCCGGCCCCGCCCCGTGCCGCCCGCCTCCCACCCCGCAAAACGGGAGGCGGGCGGCATACACATGTCGGATACGATTTCAAGGTTCGTATCACCGCGACCGCGACCTGGGAGCAGCCCCCGATGGCTCGACACCTCATCACCAGCGCCCTTCCGTACATCAACGGGATCAAGCACCTGGGCAACATGGTGGGGTCCATGCTCCCGGCGGACGTGTACTCCCGTTATCTGCGCCAGCGCGGCCACGACGTGCTGTACATCTGCGCGACGGACGAGCACGGCACCCCCGCCGAACTGGCGGCGAAGGAGGCCGGGATCTCCGTCGCGGAGTTCTGCGCGCAGGCGCACGACGCGCAGAAGGCGGTCTACGACGGCTTCGCGCTCGCCTTCGACCACTTCGGCCGCAGCTCCAGCGCGGAGAACGTCGAGATCACCCAGCACTTCGCGCGCCGCCTCAACGAGAACGGGTTCATCGAGGAGCGGGCGATCCGCCAGGTCTACTCGCCGGCGGACGGCCGTTTCCTCCCGGACCGCTACGTCGAGGGCACGTGCCCGCACTGCGGCTACGACAAGGCGCGCGGCGACCAGTGCGAGAACTGCACCCGGGTCCTGGACCCCACCGACCTGATCAACCCTCGCTCGGCGATCTCGGGCTCCACGGACCTGGAGGTGCGGGAGACCAAGCACCTGTTCCTCCTCCAGTCGAAGCTCCAGCACGAGGTCGAGGAGTGGGTGTCCCGGCACGAGGCGCAGTGGCCGCAACTGGCGTCGTCGATCGCCCGCAAGTGGCTGACGGAGGGCCTGCACGACCGGGCGATCACCCGCGACCTGGACTGGGGCGTACCGGTCCCGGCGGACACCTGGCCGGAGCTCGCGGCCGAGGGCAAGGTCTTCTACGTGTGGTTCGACGCGCCGATCGAGTACATCGGCTCGACGAAGGAATGGGCCGACGCGACCGGCGGCGACTGGAAGTCGTGGTGGTACGACGTCGACACGGACGTCCGCTACACCCAGTTCATGGCGAAGGACAACGTCCCCTTCCACACGGTGATGTTCCCGGCCACCGAACTCGGCATCCGCGAGCCGTGGAAGAAGGTCGACTACGTCAAGGCGTTCAACTGGCTGACGTACTACGGCGGTAAGTTCTCCACGTCCCAGAAGCGCGGCGTCTTCACCGACCAGGCCCTCGACATCCTCCCGGCGGACTACTGGCGCTACTTCCTGATCGCCAACGCCCCCGAGTCGGACGACTCCTCGTTCACCTGGGAGCACTTCACGGCGACGGTGAACAAGGACCTGGCCGACACCCTCGGCAACTTCGTCAACCGGGTCCTGTCCTTCTCGAAGAAGCGCTTCGGCGACGAGGTCCCGGCGGGCGGCGAGCCCGGCGAGGCGGAGACGAGGCTGGGCGAGCAGATCGCGGAACTCCTCGCCGACTACGAGTCGCACATGGAGTCCCTCCAGTTCCGCAAGGCGGCGGCGGCGCTCCGCGCGCTGTGGTCGGCGGGCAACTCCTACCTGGAGGAGAAGGCCCCCTGGCTGGAGATCAAGACGGACAAGGACGCCGCGGCCCTCACCCTCCGCACGGCGATGAACCTGATCCACCTGTACGCGGTGATCTCGGAGCCCCTGATCCCGGCGACCTCGGCCGCCATGCGCCAGGCCTTCGCCCTCCCCGACGACACGGCGACCTGGACCACCCCCGCCGAGGCGAAGTCCCTCACCACCCTCGCCCCCGGCATCCCCTTCACGGTCCCCCCGGTCCTCTTCGCCAAGCTCACGGACGAGGACCTGGAAACGTACAAGACCCGCTTCGGCGGCACGGAAGCCTGACGGTCCTCTCCGGAGAACGCAGAACGGGAAGCGGCGGCCAGGGTCACCCGGGAAGTCCCCGGCCCCTGGCCCGCCGGACCGCCGGTGCCAAGACCGCCGGTGCCAAGGGTCAGTTGCCCACCACGTACATCACGAAGCCTGCCCACGCTTCCGGGGCGAGGCTCAACCGAGGGCCTTCGGCATCCTTCGAGTCACGCACATGGACAGTGGCGGGCGTGGATGCCACCTCGACGCAGTCGTTCGGATTGCTGCTGTCGCTGTAGCTGCTCTTGAACCACGTCAGCTCGGAGCCGTCTCCGACAGGTGTCCAAGCTGCTTGCACATCACCATCATGCCCCCGACCGGGCGAGTCAGCGTCACCTCACGCCCGTATCCCGAAGAACCGCCCTGCTCGGCACCGGAACTCGGTTATCCGAGCTGCGGTAGCTTCGGCGGCTTTGTTCATAGAACTCGGGGGAAAGAAACCCCACCCACCCTCCCTCGTCGCGCGCGCGGCAAAC
This sequence comes from Streptomyces sp. NPDC047000, assembly GCF_040644295.1. Lineage (NCBI taxonomy): Bacteria > Bacillati > Actinomycetota > Actinomycetes > Kitasatosporales > Streptomycetaceae > Streptomyces > Streptomyces sp. NPDC047000. Next base: position 157,736 of record NZ_JBEYWE010000003.1, on the reverse strand, counting down.
TCACTCCTGCGAGTGAACCTGCCCAACTGGGCTGGTCAGGGGACGGGTTGCGTGGCCTACGCTCAGCGCTACAGCACCGCCGCAAACATGCGGCGGCCCCCGCCGGGACAGCCATCCCAGTGCGAGGGCCTGACCAACGAGGAAGAAAGAGGCTTCCCGATGGACTGCGAAAACCCTAGCCTGCCGATGCGCCCCGCGTCCCGTTTCCCCGCCGAAAAGCCCCCGACCCGGCCCGCCCGCCCACACCAGCGCGAGCGCCCCCGCATCGGCGGCGTGATCCACGAGTACGCGACTCACCCCTCCCGCTTCACCGTGGTCGGCAACCACTTCTCCCAGCACCCGGAGTTGTCGGTGACAGCCCTGGGGGTCGGCCTCCACATCCAGTCCGTCGCCCCGGGCACGCCGGTCGACATCAAGACCCTGGCCGCCCGCTTCCCCGAGGGCCAGACCCGTATCGCCGCCGCGCTGAACGAACTGGAGACCCACGCCCACTGCCGTGGAAGCGGGCCGGTGCCTACGCCTCTACCCGCGCAACGCCCTCCTCGCCCTGCTGGCCCGTGCCACCTGGCTGCCGTACGGGGACCTGTACCACTTCGCCCACTCCGCGCACCCCGCCGTCCGCTGGAACTACCTGCCCACGCTGGAGAAGTGCCTGCACGGCCCCGACTACCGGCCGCACGCACTGCTGCTGGGCGCATCCGCCGTACTCCTCCACCACCGCCGGTCCACCCACCGAAAGTGATCACGGCCTCCGGCACAGGTGACACCCGCCAAGGGCCGAAACGGCCTTGAGCCCCTTTGGCCGACGCCACGGGAGCGTGTCAGTCGAGGAGGAGGCGATGGCCTTCCGTGGGGTGGATCTGCCCGGCCGCCGCCGGCATGCCGACCGGCATACAGCGCTTCTGGGCAGTGCCGACCTCACCGACCAGGCGCTGTCCGACAACATCGAACTCGGCGTGGTGCTGCGCGACCGGCAGGTGGTCGGGGCCCTGGTGGACCGCTTCCGCCGGCTTCCGGACCCCGGGAACGGTGTCATGCGACGACAGCTTCGGTGAGGTGTCAAGAGGGTGTGGACAGTACGGGTCACCGGCCTCCGTAAAGCCTGTTGCGCGCATTCACTCACGTGAGTGAAAAAACTAACTTGGCTGGAATTGTGCCGGGTTGATCGGCTTACGTTCAGCTCGACGGGACGCAATCACAAACGGGCGTCACCGCACCCGGGCTGCGCCAACGGCCCCTCCCACGTACCGAGGAACCCCATGGTCAGTTCGCCCCATGAGGCGATGCACCGGCTCTTCCAGCACGATCTGGAGCTGTTCAGCCGTCTCTCACCGCTGCTCGGTTTCAGCCTTCCCACGCCTCGCAACGTCACGGTCCTGCCGACCGACCTGACCGAGACGGACCCCGTCGAGCGGCGGGTGGACACACTCCTGAAGTTCCGGCTCGGGGAGGACGAGGACGACGTCCTGATCCTCGCCGTCGAGTCGCAGGGCCGGAAGGACCCGGCCAAGCCGGCGAGCTGGGCCTACTACACCTCGTTCCTGTGGACGAAGTACAAGAAGCCCACCGCGCTGGTGGTCGTGTGCCAGGACTACGCCACGGCCCGGTGGGCGGCGCAGCCGGTGACGAGCGGACCGCCCGGTCTGCGCACGCTCACCGTCGCGCCCCTCGTCATCGGCCCTCACAACACGCCGGTGATCACCGACCCGGCCCAGGTCCGCGAGGACCTCACGCTGGCCGCGCTCTCCGCCATCACACACGCGGGCGATCCGGACATCGATGCCATACTGAAGGCGGTGTCCACCGCGTTGCGGGACGTCCCCGACGACGTCACCGCCCCGATCATCGAATTCATCGGACAAGGCCTGGGCGACCGCCCGGCCCAGAAGCTCTGGAGGCAACTGGTGGCCGTGGACCTCTCCTTCTACAAGTCGCCCATCGCCGAGGAGATCCGCGACGAGGGGCGTGAGGAGGGACGCGAGGAGGGACGCGAGGAGGGGCTCGCCATCGCCATACTGCTCGTCCTCACCCGGCGTGGCGTCGATGTCTCCGAGGACGTCCGCGAGCGCATCAACGCCTGCACCGACATGGACCTCCTCACCACCTGGCTCGCCCGCGCCCTCACCGCCGCCACCGCCGAAGAGGTCGTACAGGACGAGGAGGTCGGCGGGGTCCGGCGGGCGGGGTGACACCGCCCGCCGGACCCCGTCGTGGCGGTGCGTCAGCTCGGCGTGGCCGAAGGTGATGCGCTCGGTGCCGGGCCCGGGCCGTTCTGGCCGTCGTTCGTCGTGGCCGGGTCCACGCCGACCGTGAGCGACGCGCGGACACCTCGCGCGATGTCGTCGTGGCGGTAGCGGAGGTTCAGCAGGCCGCCCTGGGCGCCGGACTGGTCGTAGATGGTGTCCTCGGTGAGGGTCGTGCGGGGCTTGGTGTTGGAGGCGTACGGCTCGACCACGGCCGTGGCCAGGACCGCCTCCTCCGCGAAGAAGAACTGGCCCGTGTGGCAGGTGTGGCCGCCCTCGTAGCCGGCGTCGGTCCACTCGCCGTCCACATGCACCTTGGTGTGGATGTGGACGCAGCGGCCCTGGTACCAGCCCGGGAAGACGGTTCTGAAGGTGACGTGGCCGTGCCGGTCCGTCCGCCACGTGCCGCGGAGGTAGCGGGTGTCGTCGGTGGGGTCCTGGTGGCCCCCGCCCCCGCCGCCCGGACCTCCGGTGGGGGGCTCGCCGGTCGGCGTACCCGTCGGGGGCTCGCCCGTCGGGGCCGGGCCGCCGCCCCCGCCGCCGTTGCCCTGGGACTCGTAGCCCGAGTACACGCCGCCCGCGTCGCAGTGCCAGATGTCCACGGCCGCGTCGCGTAACGGACGGCAGGTCTCCGAGTCGATCACCTTCAGGGAGAGCAGGAGCGGGATGCCCTGTCTGTCCTCGGTGATGTCCGTGCGGAGCTTGTCCGCGTCGATGTAGTAGGGGCCTTCCACCGCCTCGGAGGTGAGGCGGTAGCAGACCTCCGTGCCGCCGGGGGCGCCCGTAACACCCGTGTCCGCGGCGGGAGGCACCGGCTCGCGTCGCTCCGCGGCCAGCGCCTTCGCCGCGAACGTCGTCGCCAGGGCCGCCGTCGCCGCCACTCCCGCACCCGCCGCCATGACGGTGCGCCGCGTCGGCTGTGAGGGGACCGGCTGTGAGGCTGCCGGTTCGCTGTGTGGTTCCTGGGGTTCCGTCATGAGGCCGGGACGCTAGGTAAGAAACCTGTCAGGAACATGGGAATGGGCTGTCAGTCCGCCGAGGAACGGAAAGTGGCCCGGAACCGATCGTCGGTTCCGGGCCACTCACCGTCAGACTCCCGCCTACTTCGGCTGCGGCTTGCGCACCAGCAGGTGCAGCTCCTTCAGCCGGGCCTCCTCCAGCTCCGTCGGCGCGCCCATCATCAGGTCCTGGGCGTTGCCGTTGAGCGGGAAGGCGATGGTCTCGCGGATGCTCGGCTCGTCGGCCAGCAGCATGACGATACGGTCGATACCGGGGGCGATGCCGCCGTGCGGCGGGGCGCCGAAGCGGAACGCGCGCAGCATGCCCGCGAACTTGTCCTCCACCGTCTCGCGCGCGTAGCCCGCGATCTCGAACGCCTTGAGCATGATCTCCGGCTCATGGTTCCGGATCGCGCCGGAGGACAGCTCGACACCGTTGCAGACGATGTCGTACTGCCAGCCCAGGATGTCCAGCGGGTCCTGGGTCTCCAGGGCCTCCAGACCGCCCTGCGGCATGGAGAACGGGTTGTGCGAGAAGTCGATCGCGCCGGTCTCCTCGTCCTTCTCGTACATCGGGAAGTCGACGATCCAGCAGAACCGGAACACGCCCTCCTCGAAGTGACCGGCACGGCGTGCGGCCTCGACCCGCACCGCACCCATGATCTTCGAGACCTCGTCGAACTCGCCCGCGCCGAAGAACACCGCGTGCCCGGCGGCCAGCGACAGCCGCTTGGTCAGCTCGGCGACGTTCGCCTCGGTGAGGAACTTGGCGATCGGGCCGGTCAGCGAGCCGTCCTCGGCCACCCGCACCCACGCCAGGCCCTTCGCGCCCAGCGAGATCGCGAACTCGCCGAGCTGGTCGAAGAACTTGCGCGGCTGCCCGGCGACGTCCGGTACCGCCAGCGCGCGCACGTGCTTGCCGGCGAACGCCTTGAACTCCGAGCCCTCGAAGACATCGGTGAGGTCGGTGAGCTCCAGCTTGGCGCGCAGGTCCGGCTTGTCGGAGCCGTACTTCAGCATCGCCTCGCGGAACGGGATGCGCGGGAACGGCGAGGTGACGTGCCGGCCGCCGCCGAACTCCTCGAAGATCTCCGTCATCAGCCGCTCGATCGGCTGGAAGACGTCCTCCTGCTCGACGAAGCTCATCTCGACGTCGAGCTGGTAGAACTCGCCCGGCGAGCGGTCGGCGCGGGCGTCCTCGTCACGGAAGCAGGGCGCGATCTGGAAGTAGCGGTCGAAGCCGGAGATCATCAGCAGCTGCTTGAACTGCTGCGGCGCCTGAGGGAGGGCGTAGAACCTGCCCGGGTTGAGGCGGGAGGGGACGACGAAGTCGCGGGCGCCCTCGGGGGAGGTCGCGGACAGGATCGGCGTCGCCATCTCGTTGAAGCCCATCGCCGCCATCTTGTGACGGATCGAGGAGATCACCGACGTACGCAGCAGGATGTTGCGGTGCATGCGCTCGCGGCGCAGGTCGAGGAAGCGGTACTCCAGGCGCCGCTCCTCGTTGACCCCGTCCTCGGTGTTGATCGTGAACGGCAGCGGCGCGGCCGCGCCCAGCACCTCGGTGTCGCCGACCTCGATCTCGATCTCACCGGTGGGCAGCTCGGGGTTGATGTTCTCCGCGCCGCGGGAGACGACCTTGCCGTCGATCCGGACGACCGTCTCCTTCGAGAGCTTGTCCAGCGCCTCGTAGGCGGCGGTGCCCGGGCGGGCGACGAGCTGCGTGATGCCGTAGTGGTCGCGCAGATCGATGAAGAGGATGCCGCCCAGGTCGCGCCGATTGTGCAGCCAGCCGCTCAGCCGGACGTCGGCGCCGACGTCAGAGGCGCGGAGCTCGCCGCAGGTGTGGGACCTGTACCGATGCATCGTCGTTCATCCATTCCCAGGCGTGTGCAGTGGGTGTTTCACGTGAAACACCCCCAGCCTACCGGCGTCCACGAGATCACCTCCCCACCATTACGGTGCCGGTGACCACTGGCACTCTCCGTTCCCCTGTTCCTAAAGTGGGGCAATGCGCACTGGTGAGCCCCTGCCCGCGGTAGGGGACGTCCTGGCCGCCCTCGCCACCGGGGTCTGGCACTGGGACACCGCCACCGGGCTGGTCACGGTCGACGCCGAGGCCGCCCGGCTGCTCGGGCTGCCCGCGCGCGAGGCCCTCCTCACCGAGGCCCAGACCCGCGCCCGGCTCCACCCCGTCGACTGGAACGAGATCACCGGCGTCGTCCAGCTCGCCGTCGCCGAAGGCACCCTCGCCGAGGTCCGCATACGGATCATGGACGAGCGGGGCCGGATCGTACGGGTCGTACGCAGCCGTTCCAAACCCTCGTTCGACCCGGTACGCAAGGCGTACGAACTGATCGGCACCCTCCAGGAGGTCACCGAGCCGTCCCCCGGCACCGCCGCCGGACGCAGCGCCGTCACCGGGGACTGGCGGCGCTCCCGCGAGGCGTTCCTGCTGGACGCGGGCCGCGCGCTCGCGGAAGCCCGGTCCACCACCGAGGTCCTGCGGGTCGCCGCCGGTCTGTCGATGCCGGGCTTCTCACCCGACGGCCTCGCCGTCTTCGGCGCCGAGGGCGGCCAGCTCACCGTCATCGGCCACCACGGCCAGCAGCCCGGCGACGAGAACCCCTTCGTCGAGATGTCACTGGCCACCGACTACCCCGCCGCCGAGGTGGTACGCACCGGACGCGCCGTCTACCTCTCCTCACCGGAGCAGTACAAGGAGCGCTACCCGCTCACCTGGCCGCTCGCCAGCCGCTTCGGCCGCCAGTCCTGGGCCTTCCTGCCGCTCACCGCGGGCGGCCGGACCATGGGCGCGTGGATGGCGGGCTTCGCCTATCCCGTCGCCTTCAACCCCGACGAGCGGTCCGTACTGACCACCGTGGCCCGGATGCTCGCCCAGGCGCTGTCCCGCGCGGGAGCCGCCGACGCCTCCCGGGAGCTGACCGACGGCCTCCAGCGTTCCATGCTGCCGGTCCTCGGCCCCCGCATCCCCGGGATGAACATCGCCGCCCGCTACATACCCACCGGCGGCGGGCTCCAGGTCGGCGGCGACTGGTACGACATGATCCCGCTGCCCGGGGGCGACCGGTTCGCCCTGGTCATCGGCGACGTCCAGGGCCACGACGTACGGGCCGCCGGACTGATGGGACAGCTGCGGATCGCGCTGCGCGCCTATGCCGCCGAGGGCCACCGCCCCGACGCCGTCCTCGCCCGCGCCTCCCGTTTCCTGCACGGCATCACCGACAACCCCTGCGAGGAGACCGACCCGCGCTTCGCCACCTGCCTGTACGTCGAGGCCGACCCGTCGACGGGCGTACTGGAGATCGCCCGCGCCGGACACCCGGAGCCCGCGGTGCGGATGGCGGACGGCACCGTGCTGACCCGGCCGACGGCGGGCGGGCTGCCGCTGGGCATCGACCCGGACGCCGACTACCCGACCACCCGGCTCTTCCTCGAACCCGGCGAGACCATGCTGCTCTGCACCGACGGGCTGATCGAGACCGGCGGTCACGACCTGCAGACCGGCTGGCGGCGGATCCGCGGCATCCTCGAGGAGCACACCGGGGATCTGGAGACCCTGGCCGACGCCGTCGTCCAGGGCGTCCACGGGCCGTCCTCGCACCACACCCCCGGCCCGCTGGCCGACCGCCGCGAGGACGACATCGCCGTCGTCCTGCTGTGCCGGCCCGGCGCGGGCCGCCCCGGTGAGGCATGCGGCTGCGCCGGAACCCTCGGCGTACGGCCCGGTGGGCGCCGCACGATGCTGACGGTCGCCCAGGACGAACCCGCCCGGGTCGCCGAGGCCCGCCAGCAGCTGCGCCAGCTGCTGCACGACTGGAGTTCACCGGAGCAGATCGACTCGGCGGTCCTGCTCCTCTCGGAGATGCTCACCAACGTCCTGGTGCACACCGACGCCGACGCCCTCCTCACCGCCGAGGTCACCGGTGACGTGGGCGAACGCCGGATGCGCATCGAGGTCACGGACGCCGGCGACGACCTCCCCCACAAACGCCGCCCCGGCGAACTGGCCTCCTCCGGCCGGGGCCTGGTCCTCATCGAACTCCTCGCCGACACCTGGGGCGTCGACCCGCGGGGCGAGGGCAAGAGCATCTGGTTCGAACTGCACGAGAAACACTGACGGCCCGCACGAGAAACGCCGAGGGCCTGCGCGAGAAACACCGACGGCCGGGCCGCCCGGGTGCGGACGGCCCGGCCGTCAGCCCGGGACCGGACGCCGGACGGCCAACCGGACGCCGGACGGCCAGGTCGGTGACCGGACGTCAGACGGGCCGGCCGGGCCGGTGACCGGGGGCCGCCGGTTCGGCCGGACACTTGAAGGCGGGTCAGGCGTCGGGGCCGTCGCCGCTCATCCCGTGCACCGCCGGGATGCTGCCGAGGCGGCCCTTCTGGTAGTCCTCGAAGGCCTGCATCAGCTCGTCCTTGGTGTTCATGACGAACGGGCCGTAGTGGACCATCGGTTCGCGGATCGGGCGGCCACCGAGGAGGACGACCTCCAGGTCCGGGGTGCGGGAGTCCTGCTTCCCGTCCGCACGGACGGTCAGCGAGCCGCCCGCGCCGAAGACGGCCGTCTGGCCGACGTGCACCGGACGGCGTTCCGTGCCGACCGAGCCCTTGCCCGCCAGGACGTACGCCAGGCCGTTGAAGTCCTCGCGCCACGGGAGGGTGAGCTCCGCGCCGGGCGCCAGGGTGGCGTGGATCATCGTGATCGGGGTGTGGGTGATGCCGGGGCCCTCGTGGCCGTCCAGCTCACCGGCGATGACACGCAGCAGCGCGCCGCCGTCGGGAGAGGTCAGCAGCTGGACCTGGCCGCCGCGGATGTCCTGGTAGCGCGGCGCCATCATCTTGTCCTCGGCCGGGAGGTTCACCCACAGCTGGAGGCCGTGGAAGAGACCGCCGGACATGACCAGCGACTCCGGCGGCGCCTCGATGTGGAGGAGACCCGAGCCGGCCGTCATCCACTGGGTGTCGCCGTTGGTGATGGTGCCGCCACCGCCGTTGGAGTCCTGGTGGTCGAAGATGCCGTCGATGATGTAGGTGACGGTCTCGAAGCCGCGGTGCGGATGCCAGGGGGTGCCCTTGGGCTCGCCCGGCGCGTACTCCACCTCGCCCATCTGGTCCATCATGATGAACGGGTCCAGGTGACGGTAGTGGATCCCGGCGAACGCCCGGCGCACCGGGAAGCCCTCGCCCTCGAAGCCGCTCGGCGCGGTCGTGACGCCGAGCACGGGGCGGGCCACGGCGTCGGCCGGTGCGGTGACGCGGGGCAGGGTCAGCGGGTTCTCGACAGTGACTGCGGGCATGTCGGTTCCTCCTTGTGCGGCCAGTTTAGTTGAGCATTGAACTTTCTGCCACTCATCCGGAACGCGAAGAGCCCGGAGGACATTCCCTCCGGGCTCCGGTCACGTCGGACGTCTCCGCTAGCCGTACATCCTGCGCATCGCGAACTCCACCATCTGCTCCACCGACTTCGCGTCGAAGACGATCCGGTGCTCGCCCTCCATGTCGAGGACGAAGCCGTAGCCGGTCGGGAGCAGGTCGATCACCTCGGCGCCGGTGATCACGAAGTACTTGGACTCCTTGCCCGCGTACCGGCGCAGCTCCTTGAGCGAGGTGAACATCGGGATCACCGGCTGCTGGGTGTTGTGCAGCGCGAGGAAGCCCGGGTTGTCGCCGCGCGGGCAGTAGACCTTGGAGGTCGCGAAGACCTGCTGGAAGTCCTCCGCGGTCAGCTGCCCCGTGGTGAAGGCGCGCACCGCGTCCGCGAGCGAGGGCGGGGACGGCTCGGGGTACAGCGGCGGCTGCTGCTGGCCGTAGCCGCCCATCCCGCCGGCCATGTGCTGCTGACCGCCCGCCATGTGCTGCTGCGGCGGGACGTATCCCTGCTGCGCGGAACCGACGTCGGTCGGCTGACCGTATCCGTACATGGGCGCAAGCGTACCGAGCCGTCCGCCCGGATGGCGTAAGGGCGGGGCACTGCGAGGCACGGATCACGGCGGCCGGCGCCACAGCGGCCGCGGATCGGCCGGCGCCTCGGTGGTCGCGGATCGGCCGGCGTCCGGAAGTTCGGGGTTGCGTCTTATTACCGACGGGTAGCATCATCGTAGCCGTACCTACTTGCCAGTATGCGAAGCAGTGCGAGGATCCAGTGCCTCGCCCGATCTCTCCACGGAGCCATCGCCATGGGGCACTACAAGCCGAACCTCCGCGACATCGAGTTCAACCTCTTCGAAGTCCTCGGCCGCGACAAGCTGTACGGCACGGGACCGTTCGAGGAGATGGACACCGAGACGGCCAGGAGCGTGCTCGGGGAACTGACCCGTCTCGCGGAGAACGAGCTGGCGGAGTCCTTCGCCGACGCCGACCGCAACCCGCCCGTCTTCGACCCCGAGACCAGCACCGCGCCGGTCCCCGCGTCCTTCAAGAAGAGCTACCGCGCCTTCATGGACTCCGAGTACTGGCGCCTCGGCCTGCCCGAGGAGATCGGCGGCACCACCGCGCCGCCCTCGCTGATCTGGGCGTACGCGGAGCTGGTCCTCGGCGCGAACCCGGCCCTGTGGATGTACTCCTCAGGCCCCGCGTTCGCCCGCATCCTCTTCGACGAGGGCACCGAGGAGCAGAAGAAGATCGCCGGGATCGCCGTGGAGAAGACCTGGGGGTCGACCATGGTGCTCACCGAGCCGGACGCCGGTTCCGACGTGGGCGCGGGCCGCACCAGGGCGGTGAAGCAGGAGGACGGCTCCTGGCACATCGAGGGCGTCAAGCGCTTCATCACGTCCGGTGAGCACGACATGGAGGAGAACATCCTCCACTACGTCCTCGCCCGTCCCGAGGGCGCCGGCCCCGGCACCAAGGGCCTGTCCCTCTTCCTCGTCCCGAAGTACCTCTTCGACTTCGAGACCGGCGAGCTGGGCGAGCGCAACGGCGTCTACGCCACCAACGTCGAGCACAAGATGGGCCTCAAGGCGTCCAACACCTGCGAGATGACCTTCGGCGACCGCCACCCGGCCAAGGGCTGGCTGATCGGCGACCGGCACGACGGCATCCGCCAGATGTTCCGCATCATCGAGTTCGCCCGCATGATGGTCGGCACGAAGGCCATCTCCACCCTCTCGACGGGCTACCTCAACGCCCTCGAGTACGCCAAGGAGCGCGTCCAGGGTCCCGACCTGGCGAACTTCATGGACAAGAGCGCGCCGAAGGTCACCATCACCCACCACCCCGACGTGCGCCGCTCCCTGATGACGCAGAAGGCGTACGCGGAGGGCATGCGCGCGCTGGTGCTGCACACCGCGTCCGTGCAGGACACGATCGCGGTCAAGGAGGCCACCGGGGAGGACGCCTCCGCCGAGCACGCCCTCAACGACCTGCTCCTGCCGATCGTCAAGGGCTACGGCTCCGAGAAGGGCTACGAGCAGCTCGCCCAGTCGCTGCAGACCTTCGGCGGCTCCGGCTTCCTCCAGGAGTACCCGATCGAGCAGTACATCCGCGACGCCAAGATCGACACCCTCTACGAGGGCACCACCGCGATCCAGGGCCAGGACTTCTTCTTCCGGAAGATCGTCCGCAACCAGGGCGCCGCGCTGAACTCCCTCGCCGAGGACATCAAGAAGTTCCTCGCGCTCGGCACCGGCGGCGAGGATCTGGCCGGCGCCCGCGAACAGCTCGCCAAGGCGGCCGTCGAGCTGGAGGCGATCGTCGGTCTGATGCTCACCGACCTCGCGGCCACCGAGCAGGACGTGAAGAACATCTACAAGTGCGGGCTCAACACCACCCGCCTGCTGCTGGCCTCCGGCGACGTCGTCGTCGGCTACCTGCTGCTGCGGGGCGCGGCCGTCGCCGCCGAGAAACTGGAGCGGGCCACCGGCAAGGACAAGGCGTTCTACACCGGCAAGATCGCGGCGGCGAAGTTCTTCGCGGCCACCGTCCTGCCCGGCGTCACCCTCGCCCGCAAGCTCGCCGAGAACGTCGGCCTGGACCTGATGGAGCTGGACGAGGCCGCGTTCTAGGGAGACAGGGGCACCCGGGCACGGGGCACCGGGCACCGGGGCACGGGGTGGGGCGCCCGCCCCGCCCCACCCCCGCCATGTACTTCGTACGTTGTAACGACATGTACGGCCCCCATACGGGTGCGGCCCCTGCCAAGCCCGGCGAAACCCCGCACCCTCCGCCCAGGGCCCGCTCCCAACCACCGGGAGCGGGCCCTGGTCCGTCGTTAAGGTGAACCCATGAGACCGAGCTCCCGTTTCGACCGCGGCCACACCGACGACCTCCTGACCTTCCTGGCGTCGAGCCCGTCGCCGTACCACGCCGTCGCGAACGCCGCCGAGCGGCTGGAGAAGGCCGGATTCCGGCAGGTCGCGGAGACGGACGCCTGGGACGGGACGAGCGGCGGCAAGTACGTGCTGCGCGGCGGGGCGGTCATCGCCTGGTACGTCCCGGAGGGCGCGGCTCCCCATACGCCGTTCCGGATCATCGGCGCGCACACCGACTCGCCGAACCTGCGCGTCAAGCCGCTGCCCGACACCGGCGCGCACGGCTGGCGCCAGGTGGCGGTGGAGATCTACGGCGGCCCGCTGCTGAACTCATGGCTCGACCGCGACCTCGGGCTGGCCGGCCGGCTCACCCTGCGGGACGGCTCGACGCGGCTCGTCAACGTCGACCGGCCGCTGCTGCGCGTGCCCCAGCTCGCCATCCATCTGGACCGCTCGGTCTCCTCGGAGGGTCTGAAGCTGGACAAGCAGCGCCATCTCCAGCCGGTGTGGGGGCTCGGCGGGACGGTGCGCGACGGCGACCTGATCGGTTTCCTGGAGAGCGAGGCGGGTCTCGCACCGGGTGAGGCCACCGGCTGGGACCTGATGGTCCACTCCGTGGAGGCGCCTGCCTACCTGGGCCGCGACCGGGAACTGGTGGCGGGGCCGCGCATGGACAACCTGCTCTCCGTGCACGCCGGTCTCGCCGCGCTGACCTCGGCGGCGGGCACCTCGGCCGCGGGTGCGGGCGGCGGTGAAGGCTCAGGAGGCACGCCCTGCATCCCCGTACTGGCCGCGTTCGACCATGAGGAGAACGGCTCGCAGTCCGACACCGGTGCGGACGGGCCGCTGCTGGGCGGGGTGCTGGAGCGCTCGGTGTTCGCGCGCGGCGGGTCGTACGAGGACCGGGCCCGCGCGTTCGCCGGCACCGTCTGCCTGTCCTCCGACACCGGTCACGCGGTGCACCCCAACTACGCGGAACGCCACGACCCGACGCACCACCCGCGGGTCAACGGCGGTCCCATCCTGAAGGTGAACGTCAACAACCGCTACGCCACGGACGGCACCGGCCGCGCGGTGTTCGCCGCCGCCTGCGAGGCCGCCGGGGTGCCCTTCCAGTCGTTCGTCTCCAACAACTCCATGCCCTGCGGCACCACGATCGGCCCGATCACCGCGGCACGGCACGGAATCCGCACCGTGGACATCGGCGTGGCGATCCTGTCGATGCACAGCGCCCGCGAACTGTGCGGCGCGGACGACCCGTACCTGCTGGCCAACGCCCTGACGGCCTTTCTGGAGAACTAGTGCCGCAGCAGGCAATGTTTGCCCGTGAAGGAGCGGCGTCCGGTGCGTGCTCTCTGGGGGTCCCCCCTGCTCGAAGAGCTTGGGGGAGTGCCGGGCGTCGCGACGGGGCGAACATTGCCTGCTGCGGCACTAGGCCGCAGCAGCCCGTGTCTCTCTTCCTCCCGGCGCCGAGGGCCCGTTGAGCGAGCCGGCCGGGGGCCCTCGGGCGGCCCGGGACCCTTAGGCGAGCCGACCGGGGGTACCCGCTGCCTACCGGACGCACCGGACACCCCGGACGCGTCGGAACGCACAGAGAGGCACAGCTCATGGGGCTCGGTGGATGCATCATCCTCATCGCCGTGGGAGCCATCCTCACGTTCGCGACCGACTGGCACATGAACGGCGTCAACCTGGACCTGGTCGGCATCATCCTGATGGCCGTCGGACTCATAGGCCTGGCGACGTTCAGCGGTATCGCGCAGCGCAGGCGGGTCGTCGTACCGTCGGCCACGCCGGTCATCGAGGAGGACGGACGCCCGCATCACCACGACGGCTACCGCGACGGGTACGGCATGTGACCAACCTCTCGCCGCACGAGGGAGGCGGCCCGCCGCGGACGGGGAGCCGCAGGGCCGCCGCAACTCCCTTATTTGTGACCGTAATCGGGCATGCGGCGCCCACAGGACGAGCACAGACAACCTTGCCCTATCCGTGATCTGGGACAACTTGCCAACTTGTGTGAATATCGTGAACACTCTGAGCACTTGCATGAGGCTCGGAGAGTGAGGTCAGCACCCGGGCCTGACGTACCGTCACCTCGGGGGGCCGCACCGTGCTCGACCTCGCCTCCCCGGCGCACGCACCGCGCTCGCACCGCGCCGGTCGCCACGCACCGCGCCGGGCGCATGCCGCTCCTGACGAACCCGCCGTCAGACCGCGCCTCGCGGTCCTGATCCCGGCACACAACGAGCAGGAACGTATCTCCGCCGCCATCCAGGGCCTCTGGGACCAGACCCGGCCCCCGGACCTGATCATCGTGGTCGCGGACAACTGCACCGACGACACCGCCGCGATCGCCGTCGAGCACGGCGCGCAGGTCTTCCACACCGAGGGCAACCAGCACAAGAAGGCCGGCGCCCTCAACCAGGCCATCGCCTGGGTGCTGCCCCACCTCGACGACCGCGACCTGCTGCTGGTGCAGGACGCCGACACCGTCCTCGACCCCTGGTTCACCGAGACCGCGCTCAGCACGTTCAACCGCAAGGTCGGCGCGGTCGGCGGCGTCTTCTACGGCGAGCAGGGCGGCGGGCTGATCGGCCTGCTCCAGCGCATGGAGTTCCACCGCTTCGCCTGGGAACTGGAGCGCAGCGGCGGCAAGGCGCAGGTCCTCACCGGCACCGGCACCATGTTCCGCGCCCATGTGCTGCGCGAGGTGCGCGCCGCCCGCCGCTCCGGGCAGATCGGGGGCGGCGGCGGCTACTACAGCCTCGCCTCCCTCACCGAGGACGACGAGATGACCAAAGCGGTCAAGACCCTCGGCTACCGCACCATGTCACCCGCCGGCTGCGCCGTCGTCACCGAGGTCATGCCCAGCCTGCCCAAGCTCTGGCACCAGCGGCTGCGCTGGCAGCGCGGCGCCCTGGAGAACCTCCGCGACTACGGCTGGACCAAGGTCACCGCCCGCTACTTCGTCCAGCAGTTCCTGATGGGCTTCGGCGCACTGTCCTTCCTGGCCTACCTGATCTGGATGACGACGTACACCAGCCTGTACGGCTGGCCCGGGTTCTCACCGTTCTGGACCGCGATCGGGCTGATCTTCGTCGTCGAGAAGACCGTCTCCGTGCGCCGCGCCGGACCGCTCGCGGTGCTGCTCGCCGCGCTGATGATCCCGGAGATGCTCTACGACCTCTTCCAGCACGCCGTCTACTTCACCTCCCTGTGGGGCCTGGTGCGCCGCAGCGAGGAGAAGTGGGTGGCCACCTGAGACCGCCGGCTCCCGTCCCCGGCCGGCGGCCGGGTCCGCCGGAGACCCGACGGCCGGGCCGACCGCCTCGGCCGCATCGGCCAGGGCCTCCGGCGGACCACCTCCCCGAAGCCCCCACAACCACCTCAACCCCCTGCACCCCACGCACCAACCCCGAGGAGTAGCACCATGTACGGACGAGTGATAGGCGCGAGCACCACCGGCGCGGGCGGCGCCACGCTCGCGGCGACCGGTCTGTGGATGAACAGCATGGCCATGCTGGTGGCCGCGACCACGCTGGTCGCCGCCGGAGTGGCCGTCTTCAAGCTGGCCCCGCGCCCGCGCCGCCGGTAGCCGACCGCGGACCCCGGCCGCCGGCACCGCACCCTGCCGGGCCGGCGGCCGGAACCTGTCCGCCGAGCGCCTCCAACGGCCTAGCGACGGCGTTCCCGGCCGTCCGGCCGGGAAGGCGTACGTCCATGAGATTCCTGGTACGCGACCGGCTCCTCGGCCTGGGCGAGGACTACTGGATCGAGGACGAGCACGGCGAGAAGGTGTTCCTCGTCGACGGCAAGGCAATGCGTCTGCGGGACACCTTCGAACTCAAGGACACGCACGGACGCGTCCTCATCGACATCCACCAGAAGATGTTCGCCCTGCGCGACACGATGGTGATCGAACGGGACGGCGCACCGCTCGCCCGCATCCGGCGCAAGCGGCTGTCCCTGCTGCGCAACCACTACCGCGTGACGCTGGTCGACGGCACCGAACTCGACGTCAGCGGCAAGATCCTGGACCGGGAGTTCGCCGTCGAGTACGACGGCGAACTCCTCGCCGTGATCTCCCGGCGGTGGCTGCACCTGCGGGAGACCTACGGCGTGGACGTCGTACGGGACGACGCGGACCCGGCGCTGCTGATCGCGGTGGCGGTGTGCGTGATCCACCTCGCGGAGCACGAACGGGAGGGGGACTAGTGCCGCGGCACTAGGCGGGCACGCGGGCACGCGGACACGAGGACACGAGGACACGGGAATACGGCGGGGCCTGTGGGGCCTTCCGGAGGGCCGGGAGCCGGGGTCCGAGGGCCCCGCGGGGTTATCGGTGCGGGCTCTCCAGGCCCAGCACCCGGTCCTTCAGGGCGGGGAACTGATCGCGGGTCACGGCGACTTTGGCCGGATCGAACTCCACCGTGAGGACCTCCTCGCCGGAGCCCGCCTCCGCCAGCACCTCGCCCCAGGGATCCACCACGATCGAGTGACCCGCCTGGGGAACCCCGGCATGCGTGCCGGCCGTTCCACAGGCGAGCACGAACGCCTGGTTCTCGACCGCCCGCGCCCTGGCCAGCAGCGTCCAGTGCGAGCGGCGGCGCTCCGGCCAGCCCGCCGGGAGGACGAAGGTCTCGGCGCCGGCGTCGACGAGACCGCGGAAGAGCTCGGGGAAACGGAGGTCGTAGCAGGTGCCGAGGCCGAGGGTGGTCTCCGGCAGGCGGACCGTCACCAGGTCCTGGCCCGCGCCCATCAGCACGACCTCGCCCTTGTCGAAGCCGAAGCGGTGGATCTTGCGGTAGGCGGCGACGAGATCGCCGGTGGGAGAGAAGACGAGGGAGGTGTTGTAGAGGGGGCCGTCCGGGTCACGCTCGGGGATCGACCCGGCGTGCAGCCACACGCCCGCGTCACCGGCCGCCTCGGCCATCGCCTCGTACGTCGGTCCGTCCAGCGGCTCGGCCTGCTTCCCGAACTCCTGGTAGGCGAAGGCCCCGATGGTCCACAGTTCGGGGAGGACGACCAGGTCGGCGAGACCGGCCTGCGCGCGCACGAGCGCGGCGGCCCGCGCTCGACGCGATTCGGGCGATTCGTCCTGGTCTACGGCGATCTGGATCAGCGAGGCGCGCACACTACCACCGTCCTGGCATTCTAGGCCGTACACACGAGCCTACGATCGTCACACCAAAGCACTGCCGGGGTGACTCGCAGCAGCGTAACTTGGGGGTCCCCCCTTGTGCTCGACCCGAGCCGAGGGGGACGTTCGAGAGACGCCGAAAGCAGCCACCGCCCACTGGCACCCGCCCGCCATACACCGCCCTGTTCCGAAAACCGCCGAGGGGTCCCGTTCCGTGAGTCTGCATCCCACCCTCCAGCCCTACGCCGACGCGTGGACCCACTCCATCGACGCCATATCCGAGCTGGTCACGCCGCTCGTGGAGGGTGAGTGGAACCGGCGGACCCCCTGCCCGGCCTGGTCGGTACGGGACATCGTGTCGCATGTCATCGGGCTGGAGTGCGAGATGCTCGGCGACCCGCGGCCCATCCACACCCTGCCGCGCGACCTGTACCACGTGACGAACGAGCACCAGCGGTACATGGAGATGCAGGTCGACGTGCGTCGCCACCACACGGCGCCGGAGATGACGGCGGAACTCGAGTACACGGTCATCCGCCGCAACCGCCAGCTGCGCAACGAGTCACGGCTGCCCACCACGAAGGTGCGCGGCCCGCTCGGTACGGAGATCACCCTCGAGGAGGCCATGCGCAACCGGGCCTTCGACGTGTGGGTGCACGAGCAGGACCTGCGCGCCGCGCTGGGCGTCCCCGGTGACTTCGACTCCCCCGGCGCCCATGTGGCCCGCGACGTGCTGCTGGGCGAGCTGCCGCGCGTGGTCGCCCAGGACGCCGACGCGCCGCGCAGCTCGGCCATCGTCTTCGACGTGAACGGGCCGATCGAGTTCCTGCGCACCATCCGCGTCGACATCCAGGGCCGCGGCACCCTCGAGACGGCGCCCGCGCTCGGCCCGGCGGCGACCCTCACCCTGGACTGGGAGACGTACGTCCGGCTGGCGTGCGGCCGGGTCACCCCGGAGGCGGTGGCGGACCGCGTCAAGACGGAGGGCGACCCGGCGCTGACGACGGCGATCCTGCGGCACTTCGCGATCACGAAGTAACCGGGAAGCGCCGGGACGTACGGGAGAGGGCCGGCCGGAGCCGACGGAGCCCGGCAGGGCCCGGCAGAGCCCGGAAAGACCGGCCGGAGCGGGACCGGGGAGCGAGAGCGAGTCCCGCGCAGCCGGCCTGCACGGTGGCGGGGTGCGGACGCGCCGGACGCCGCGTCCCGATCGGGACGGCCCGATCGGGACGACGCTGACGGGCCCTACGCGGGCACGTGCACGGTCTCCACCCGGCTGGCGACCAGACGCTCCCGTTCCCTGCGGGTCGCGCGCCTGCTCAGCCGCAGGATCTGGCTGACGCCCAGCGCCTGGAGGACGAACACCGAGGAGAAGGCGACCGTGAAGTTGTCGCCCGTGGCGTCCAGGAGGATCCCGATGGCGAGCAGGGTCGTGATCGACGCGAGGAAACCACCCATGTTGGTGATCCCGGCCGCGGTGCCCTGACGCTCCGGCGGATTGGCGGGGCGCGCGAAGTCGAAGCCGATCATCGAGGCGGGCCCGCACAGACCGAGCACCGTGCACAGCACGATCAGCAGCCACATCGGCGCGTGCTCCCCCGGCCAGACCAGCGTGAGCCCCCACAGCACCGAGGTCGCCGCCACGGTCCCCAGGGCCAGCGGCAGCCGCGCCGCGTGGTGCCGGGCGATGATCTGGCCGTAGACGAGGCCCACGATCATGGTGGACAGCACGGTCAGGGTGAGGAGTTCACCGGCCGTCGCCCGGGACAGGCCCTGTGCCTTCACCAGGAACGGCAGGCCCCACAGCAGCAGGAACACCATCCCCGGGAACTGCGTGGTGAAGTGGACCCACAGACCGAGGCGGGTGCCCGGTTCGCGCCAGGACGCGGCTATCTGCCGGCGTACGTAGACGGCGCCGCGGTGCGCGAACGGCTCGGGCTCGTGGCCCTCGGGGTGGTCCTTGAGGAACAGCAGGGCGAGGACGAGGACGACCACACCGGCGACCGCGCTGCCCGCGAAGGCGGGGGTCCAGCCGAGCCCGTGCAGCAGACGCGCCAGGACCAGCGTGGAGACCAGGTTCCCGGCCATGCCCACCAGACCGGCGAGCTGCCCGACCAGCGGCCCGCGCCGCACCGGGAACCAGCGGGTGCCCAGCCGCAGCACACTGATGAAGGTCATCGCGTCCCCGGAGCCCAGCAGCGCGCGCGAGGCGAGCGCCATGCCGTACGTCTGCGAGAAGGCGAAGCCCAGCTGACCCGCCGTGAACAGCACGGCCCCGATGCCCAGCACCTTCTTGGTGCCCAGCTGGTCGACCAGCAGACCGACGGGTATCTGCATGCCCGCGTAGACGAGCAGCTGGAGGATCGAGAACGTCGACAGCGCGGAGGCGCCCACATGGAAGCGGTCCGCCGCGTCGAGTCCGGCGACGCCGAGCGAGGTGCGGAAGATGACGGCGACGAAGTAGACGGAGACGCCGATGCTCCACATGAACACCGCGCGCCGGCCGCCGGGCGGGTCACCGGGCAGCCGGACGGCGCTCACCGGACCTCCCCGCGGGCCAGGTGGGAGAACCAGCCGACGTGCCGGTGCACGATCGCGACGGCGGCCTCCGCGTCACCGGAGCGCAGCGCTTCGAGGATCTCCGCGTGCTCGCTGAGCGTCTTGGCGATCCGGTCGGGGTGGGAGTGCATCACGGCGACGCCCATCCGCAGCTGACGGTCGCGCAGTTGGTCGTAGAGCCGGGAGAGGATCTCGTTGCCGCCGCTGCGGACGATCTCGGCGTGGAAGCAGCGGTCGGTCACGGCGGCGCCGGCGTAGTCCCCGGCGGCGGCCTGTGCCCGCTGCTTCTCCAGCAGTTCCCCGAGCCGTGCGAGCAGTCCCGCGGGGGCGGGCACGGCCTTCCTGGCGGCGTGCTCCTCGACCATCAGCCGTGTCTCCACGACGTCGTGGATCTCCTGCGCCGAGACGGGCAGCACGAGGGCGCCCTTCTTCGGGTAGAGCCGGATGAGCCCTTCGGCCTCGAGCCGCAGCAGCGCCTCGCGGACCGGGGTGCGCGAGACCCCCACGGCCTCGGCGAGTTCCCCTTCCGTGAGCAGGGTGCCGCCCTCGTACCTGCGGTCGAGAACTCCCTCTTTGACGTGCGCGTACACACGATCGGCGGCGGGGGGCGGCTTGGGGGAGGCGGATCGTGGTGGCGCGGTGGTCGCGACCTGGGCAGACGAGGGCATGTGCACAGCATAGATACATCAGGTACGCATGCGCTCCGGCGTCCAGCATGTGGGCTCGATTCACCCGAACGGGACGTTCCGTCGCGCCATGGGAACCCCGGAGCCCCGATCGGGCGACTTCTCCCAGCGGACGCACAACCATCTGTGCTACCTACGTGTCACACACATGCGGCTCCATGCACTCCAGGTTCAACTCGGCCGCATCACAGGGGCATTCAACGTATTCGGGGTTATTCTCTTGATAAACGGCATTAAGGGCATCCGACTTCGCCGAGCCGTCGCCGTCGCCGTCACCTCCGGCGCCATGCTCGCCACCGGAGCCCTCACCGCGGCGCCCGCGCAGGCCGTCACCACGCCCTCGATCGTGGCCAAGGGCGGCTACGTCATGAACAACGCCAACGGCTCGTCGCTGTACACCAAGGCGGCGGACACCAAGCGTTCGACGGGCTCCACCACGAAGATCATGACCGCGAAGGTCGTCCTCGCGCAGTCGAACCTGAACCTCGACGCCAAGGTCACCATCAAGAAGGTCTACAGCGACTACGTCGTCGCCAACAACGCCTCCCAGGCCCACCTGATCGTCGGCGACAAGGTCACCGTCCGCCAGCTGCTGTACGGGCTGATGCTGCCGTCCGGCTGCGACGCCGCCTACGCGCTCGCCGACAAGTACGGCACCGGCACGTCCGTGTCCACGCGCGTGAAGTCCTTCATCGGCAAGATGAACACCGCCGCGACGAAGCTGGGCCTGACGCACACGCACTTCGACTCGTTCGACGGCATCGGCAACGGCACCAACTACTCGACGCCGCGCGACCTGACGAAGATCGCCAGCAGCGCGATGAAGAACTCCACGTTCCGCACGGTCGTCAAGACCAAGTCCTACACGGCGAAGACCGTCACCAAGACGGGCAGCACCCGCACGATGTCGCCGTGGACGAACACGAACACGCTCCTCAGCAACTACAGCGGCACGATCGGCGTGAAGACGGGCTCCGGCCCGGAGGCCGGGTACTGCCTGGTCTTCGCCGCGACCCGCAACGGCAAGACGGTCATCGGCACGGTCCTCTCCTCCACCTCCGTGACCCAGCGCGAGACGGACGCGAAGAAGCTCCTGAACTACGGCTTCGCCAAGCTCGGCTGATCCGCCGGCCTCGGCACGGAGGGCCCGCCGCTGTCACTCAGCGGCGGGCCCTCCGCCGTATCGCCCGCCCATGCTGCACATGCGGGACGTCCGGTCCAGCGTTTTCGGTGTTCTTCCCTCACAATCGTGAACATTGCTACGTCAGCTGGCGTATTCGATTTCCGCCGTTCTACGTTCCGCGGCGGAGGTGGTTCAGATGAACGAACCCAGCAAACGGCCCGATTCCGTCGAGCGGTACGAGGCCATCGACGTCAGCGACTTCGTCTACGCGGCGACCGGAGACCGCGTACGGAGGCTGACCATGCCGGACGGGAGCCACTGGTTCCCGGCGGCGGACGTGTGCAGGCGACTGGGATACACCACAACCCGGAAGGCACTCGTCGATCATGTCCCGGAGAAGCACCGAGAGAGTCTTGAGACTGTGACCGGAAGTCACAGTCTCAGCATTCCCGCAGGTCGGGAGTGGCGTCGAGACTTGCAGCTCATCGATCTCCAAGGGCTGATCCTCCTCGTCAACGCCTGCACGAAGCCCGCTTGCGCACCCTTCAAGCAGTGGGTCGCCGAGGTGATCGAGACCGTCCAGCGGGACGGCGTCTACAGCCTGGAGGAGGCCGAGGTACAGCCCGCCGGGCCCGGGGCCCCCATCGCCTACGCCATGCCGGACCAGGTCGCCGAGGCCATCGTGCGGCTGGAGGCGCACAACCTCCAGATCGATCAGGAGCTTGCTGTCGCACAGCGCGAATCGCTGTCCCTGCAAAAGGAGATGCTGACCGCCCAGCAGGCCGCGCTCACCGCTCAGGAAGCCATCGCCGAGGCCATGGGACGTATCGCGGACCGGCTCGACGTGCTGGGGATCGAGCGGCTCGTGCCCGCCGGTCCGCCCTCCGGTGAGGCCACCACGGAATCCGTGCTGGCCGACTGGCGGCAGCGGCTGTCCGTGACGCAGGACGTGTGGACGGTGGCCGTGGTGATCGCACCCGTGCTCGTCGAACGGGGTGAGCTGCGGGAGCCGCTCGAATCGATCGCCGCCCGTACGGGGCTGACGGTGCGGCGGGTCAACGAGTCCCTGCGCATGCTCAGCAGGCACGCCTGTATCCGCACCCGGGGCGCGGCGGAGAACGGGGCGCCGGTGTACGTGCTCAACGGCGGCTGAGTACCGGCGGGACGCGCCGGAGAAGACGGAGGGGGCGGTCGCAAACCGTAGATGCGGCCGTCCCCTCCGAGGGTGTGAGGTTAGCGGATCTCAGGGCCTCATGCCCAGGTGATCAGCCGCCTCGGGTGCTCCAGGACCGCCGCGATGTCGGCGAGGACCTTCGAGCCCAGTTCACCGTCGACCAGGCGGTGGTCGAAGCTCAGGGCCAGGGTGGTGACCTGGCGGGGCTTCACCTTGCCCTTGTGGACCCACGGCTGGAGCTTGATCGCGCCGACCGCGAGGATCGCGGCCTCACCGGAGTTGAGGATGGGCGTACCCGTGTCGATGCCGAAGACGCCGACGTTGGTGATGGTCACCGTGCCGCCCTGCATCGCCGCCGGTGACGTCCGGCCCTCCTTCGCCGTCGTCACCAGGTCGCCCAGCGCTTCGGCCAGCTCCGGCAGCGTCCTGGCGTGCGCGTCCTTGATGTTCGGGACGATCAGCCCCCTGGGGGTGGCCGCCGCGATGCCCAGGTTGACGTAGTGCTTGAGCACGATCTCCTGGTTCGCCTCGTCCCAGGACGCGTTGATCTCCGGGTTGCGGCGGAGGGCGACCAGCAGGGCCTTGGCGATGAGCAGGAGCGGGGTGACCCGCAGTCCCTGCATGTCCTTGTCCTGCTTCAGTTCCGCGACCAGCTTCATGGTGCGCGTGACGTCGACCGTCACGAACTCCGTGACATGCGGCGCGGTGAAGGCCGAGCCGGACACCGCCGCGGCCGTCGCCTTGCGGACGCCCTTGACCGGGACACGGGTCTCGCGCGCCGCGTCGAACCCGGCCGGGGGCGCGAAGGCCGCGGTGACCGGGGCGGCGGCCGTCGGTGCGGGGGCCGTCGGTGCGGGGGCCGTCGGTGCGGGGGCCGTCGGTGCGGGGGCCGGAACCGGCTCCACCGGCTGCGCGGTGGGCGTCACCGCCGCGTGGACGTCCTCGCGGGTGATGATGCCGTCCGGGCCCGACGGGACCACCGTGGCGAGGTCCACGCCGAGGTCCTTGGCCAGCTTGCGCACCGGGGGCTTCGCCAGGGGGCGCGTGCGCGGCTCGGCGGGGGTGGCGGTGGGCGGGGCGGGTGGGGCGGGTGGGGCGGGCACGGTGGGAGCCGGAGGCGTCGCGCGGCCGTTCAGCTCGGGCTGCGGCTGCGGCTGCGGCACCGGGGGCGCAGGGGTCACCGGGGTGACCGGGCCCGCCTGGACCGCCGCCGGCTCCGCGGCCTTGCGCGGGCGGCGCTTGGTCGAGCTCGCGGCCACGCCGTAGCCGACCAGCACCGGCTGGCGGCCCGAGACCGCACCCGAGCCCGCGCCGGGGGCCTCCGCCGCCGGTGCCGCCGGCGCCGGCGCCGGTCCGGGAGACGGCTCGGCCGCCGCCTGCGGCTGCGCGGGGGCCGCGGCTGTGCCGGTCACGTCGACCGCGATGATCGGCGTGCCCACGTCCACCGTGGTGCCCTCGGGGAAGTGCAGGTCGCGGACCACGCCGTCGTACGGGATGGGCAGTTCCACCGCCGCCTTGGCCGTCTCGACCTCGCACACCACCTGGCCGTCCGTCACGGTGTCGCCGGGCTGCACGTACCACTTGAGGATCTCGGCCTCGGTGAGTCCCTCGCCCACGTCGGGCATCCGGAACTCGCGCACGGACCCTTCGGTCATCGTCGTCACGACCCTCTCCTCAGTACGCCAGGGCGCGGTCGACGGCGTCGAGCACCCGGTCCAGACCCGGCAGGTACTCCTCCTCCAGGCGCGCCGGCGGGTACGGGGCGTGATAGCCGCCGACCCTCAGCACCGGGGCCTCCAGGTGGTAGAAGCAGCGTTCCGTGATCCGGGCCGCGATCTCCGCGCCCGAGCCGAAGAACACCGGCGCCTCGTGGACGACGACCAGCCGGCGGGTCTTCTCCACGGAGGTCTGGATCGCGTCGAAGTCGAGCGGGGAGACCGAGCGCAGGTCCAGGACCTCCAGGGACCTGCCCTCCTCGGCGGCCGCGTCGGCGACCTCCTGGCACAGCTTCACCGACGGGCCGTAGGCGACCAGGGTGAGGTCGGTGCCCTCGCGCACCGTCCGCGCCTTGTGCAGCGGGCCGGGGATGGCCTCGGTGTTGACCTCGGCCTTGTCCCAGTAGCGCCGCTTCGGCTCGAAGAAGATCACCGGGTCGTCGCTCTGGATGGCCTGCTGCATCATCCAGTACGCGTCCGACGCGTCCGACGGGCTGACCACCTTCAGGCCCGCCACGTGTGCGAACAGCGTCTCGGGGGACTCCGAGTGGTGCTCCACCGCGCCGATGCCGCCGCCGTAGGGGATACGGATGACGACGGGCAGTTTGATCTTGCCGAGGGCACGCGCGTGCATCTTCGCGAGCTGGGTGACGATCTGGTCGTAGGCCGGGAAGACGAAACCGTCGAACTGGATCTCCACGACGGGCCGGTAGCCGCGCAGGGCCAGGCCGATCGCGGTGCCGACGATGCCGGACTCCGCGAGCGGGGTGTCGATGACACGGCCCTCGCCGAAGTCCTTGTGCAGACCGTCCGTCACCCGGAACACGCCGCCGAGCCTGCCGACGTCCTCGCCCATCACGATGACCTTGGGGTCGGTCTCCAGGGCGCGCCGCAGCGACTGGTTGATCGCCTTGGCCATGGGCATCTTCTGCGCCGCCATGTCAGACCTCCTCGGCATCCGCGAACGACGCCTGGTAGGCGGCGAACCGGGCGCGCTCCTCGTCGACGAGCGCGTGCCCGTCCGCGTACACGTTCTCGAAGATGGCGAAGCGGTCCGGGTCCGGCATCGCACGCACCACCTCACGCACTCGCCTGCCCAACGCCTCGCTCTCGGCCTCGAGTTCCGCGAAGAATCCCTCGTCCGTGTGGTTTCCGGCCTCCAGGTACCGGCGCAGCCGCAGGATCGGGTCCTTGGCCTCCCACGCCTGCCGCTCCTCGTCGCCCCGGTAACGGCTGGGGTCGTCGGAGGTGGTGTGGGCGCCCATACGGTAGGTGTACGCCTCGACGAGCGTCGGGCCCTCACCGCTGCGGGCCCGCTCCAGCGCCCACTTGGTGACCGCGAGGGACGCCAGGACGTCGTTGCCGTCGACCCGGACGCCCGGGAAGCCGAAGCCCTGCGCGCGCTGGTACAGCGGCACCCGGGTCTGCTTCTCGGTCGGCTCGGA
Source organism: Streptomyces sp. NPDC047000 (assembly GCF_040644295.1). Lineage (NCBI taxonomy): Bacteria > Bacillati > Actinomycetota > Actinomycetes > Kitasatosporales > Streptomycetaceae > Streptomyces > Streptomyces sp. NPDC047000. The sequence continues at coordinate 132,374 of NZ_JBEYWE010000003.1, read as the reverse complement.
GATCGCCCACTGGTTGTTCTGGCAGAAGAACACCACCGGCGCGTTGTAGACCGCGGAGAACGTGAAGGACTCCGCGACGTCGCCCTGGCTGGAGGCGCCGTCGCCGAAGTACGCGATCACCGCGCTGTCCGCGCCGTCCATGGCGACGCCCATCGCATAGCCGGTGGCGTGCAGCGTCTGGGAGCCGATGACGATCGTGTACAGGTGGAAGTTGTTGCTGTTCGGGTCCCAGCCGCCGTGGTTGACGCCGCGGAACATGCCGAGCAGGTTGGTCGGGTCCACTCCGCGGCACCAGGCGACGCCGTGCTCGCGGTAGGTGGGGAAGACGTAGTCGTCGTCGCGCAGTGCGCGCCCGGAGCCGATCTGGGCGGCCTCCTGGCCGAGCAGCGACGCCCACAGGCCCAGCTCGCCCTGGCGCTGCAAGGCGGTGGCCTCGGCGTCGAAGCGGCGGGTGAGGACCATGTCGCGGTACAGACCGCGCAGTTCCCCGGGCGTGATGGCGTCGATGTACTTGTCGTACTCGGCGTTCTTGACGCGCTTGCCCTCCGGCGTCAGGAGCTGTACGAGCTCCGGTTCACCCGCCCGCTTGGCGGTCGCTCGGGGCGTGCGCTTGGGGCCGGTGGTGCCGGCCTTGCTTCCGGCGCTGCGTCGCGATGTGCGCGCGGCAGTGCTCTCCACGGTCACGTGTGCTCCTCCGTCGGTCCGGCCCCCGGGGTTGCCGGTGAAGCCAGTGCGGCTCGCCTGTACCGACCACCGTGCACGGGGTGGGTGCCATCGGCCGGGAACAGGCGTGACAGGTGCCCCGGCGAGCACCCTGCAAGCCTCACGTTACCCAGTGCGCCACATTTCTGTGAAACCCCCTCTGACCTGCGTTTTTGCTTGGATTTCCAAGTAAATCCGCCGGTAGCGAAAGCGCCCAGGTCACAGCCCTGCGGAGGCCGGAGCAACCGCACCGTATCCCGCCCACCTCGCGCACGGGAAGACTCCGGAAGCAGCACACATTCCGCCATCCGGGGCGGACCCGTCAGTGCTCCCGTCCCTGCACCTCTGCCACAGCCGTCACCACAGCCCCGCCACAGCCGGCCACAAGTCACCCGCGGACTCCCGGCACCGACCGCGGGTCGACCGGCCCTCGCGCCGATCACGGTGATCCTCCGGCAGTGAGCGCAGTGACACCTGACAGCTCACACAAGCCCGCACACAGTGTAATCGATTGCGACGTTACGTAACAAGTCCCAGCTCACAGGCCCGGCTCGTGCCCTAGCATCTGGCGCGTGCCACGCTCTGCCGTACCAACCCTTATGCCTTGCGCGCCCCCTCTGGGCGCCCTGCTCCGCCAGTTCTCCGCCGGTTCCGCCCTCGCCTGCCAACCCGTCGAGCAGGGTCTGCTCAACCGCGGCTACCGGCTGCGCACCACCCGCGGCCGTTACTTCCTCAAGCACCACTTCGACCCCGACACCGCCGACCCCGCCGCCATCGAGCGCCGGCACCGCGCCACCCAGCGGCTGGCCGATCTCGGCGTCCCCGTGGCGCCCCCGCTGCCCGGCCGGGACGGGCGGACGGTCGCCGTCGTCGGCGGCCACGCCTACGCCCTGTACCCCTGGGTCGAGGGACGCCACCGGCACGGCGGCCAGCTCACCCGGGGCCAGTGCACCCGGCTGGGCGCGCTGCTGGGCGCCGTGCACGCGGCGCTGGACCATGTGATGCCGCCGAAGAACCGCACCCGCCCGGCGACCGGCCCGCACCCGGTGGAGAGCGCCGACCCCACCGACACCTTCGCCCTCATCGACGACCTCCTCGGCCGTGTCCACCGCCGTACCCCGCCCGACGCCTTCGACGAGCTGGCCCGCCACCGGCTGGTCGAGCGGCGCGGCCTGCTCGAGCGGCACACGGACCGCCGTCCGCCGCCGGGCGGCCCGGTGGGCTGGGTGCACGGCGACTTCCACCCGTTCAACCTGCTCTACCGGGGCGCCGCGCCGGCGGCGATCATCGACTGGGACCGCCTGGGCGTCCAGCCCCGCGCCGAGGAGGCCGTTCGCGCCGCCGCGATCTTCTTCCTCCGTCCCGCCGGCACCCTCGATCTGCCGAAAGTGCGCGCCTACGCGCGCGCGTACCGGCGTGCTGCCCAGGTCACGTCGACGGAGCTGGCGGCGGCCGCGCACCGGGTGTGGTGGGAGCGGCTGAACGACTTCTGGATGCTGCGCTGGCGCTACGAGCGCGGCGACACGCGCGCCGACCCGCAGTTCCCGGCCGCCTCGGCACTCGTCGTGTGGTGGACACGGGAGTACGACGCCGTGGCGGAGGCGTTCACGGGGTGAGCGGATGAACAGGGGAGCGGGTGAACAGGGACGGGTGAAGAGAGCGTCGCCGGAACGGCCGAAGCGCGGGCCGGGTGACCGTACGTCACCCGGCCCGCGCTTCAGGGACTCGGATCAGACCCGGGAGGGCCGGAACTTCAACCGCCGCCCGCCGTGCTGCCGCCGCCACCGGCGCCGCCGTCCGTGCCGCCGGTCGGGTCCGAGGACGACTGGGTCTGCGTCTGGGACGGCTCCGCCGGCGGCGCGCTGGTCGTCGGGTCCTTCTGCGTCGGCTCGCTGCTCGGCTGGCCGCCGGTGTCGTTCTGGGTCTGCGTCCACGTCGGGGTGGCCGACGGCGAGTAGTACGACCCCGAGCCCGAACCGCTGTTGTCACCGGACGAGTCGTCCGTGGTCGTTTCGGTCGCCTCGTCGGTCGGCGACTCGCTGCTCTGCTTGTCCTTGGCCGTCGGACTGGTCGTGGGCGACTGCGAGGTACCCGAACCGCCCGTGCCGTTGCCCGTGTTGTTCAGCGCCAGCGCCACGCCCGCCGCGATCGCGATCACCGCGAACACGGCGAGCACCCACAGCTTGCCGCGCCCGCTGCCCTGGTTGCCGTGTCCCTCGAAACCACCGTCGTCCCCGCTGCCGTAGCCGGTGGGCAGGATCGGCTGCGGGATCTGCGTGGTGCCCGAGTGCGGGGTGCCGGGGTGCGCCATCGCCGTCGTCCCCGCGAAACCGCCGGGCGGGGTGTGCCGGCCCTCGTGCATGTCGACCGGACCGGTGTTCCAGGTGCCGGTGTGGCCGCCCTGGTCGTACAGCATCTGCAGGGCGTACTGGACCAGGCCCCGCATCTCCTCGGCCGTCTGGAACCGGTCGTCCGGCTCCTTGGCGAGGGAACGCATGACGAGCCCGTCGAGTTCCGGCGGGCACTCCCCGCCCGGGATCCGCGACGGCGGCACCGCGATGTCCTGCACATGCTGGTACACCACCGACAGCGGGGTCTCCCCGATGAACGGGGGCCGCAGCGACAGCAGTTCGTACAGCAGGCAGCCCGTGGCGTACAGGTCGGAGCGGTAGTCGACGGCCTTGCCGAGCGCCTGTTCCGGCGACAGGTACTGGGGCGTGCCCATCACCATGCCGGTCTGTGTCATCGTCGTGGACGCGCCGTGCAGCGCGCGGGCGATGCCGAAGTCCATCACCTTGACGGCACCGTTGTGGGTGATGATCACGTTGGCGGGCTTGATGTCGCGGTGCACGATGCCGTGCTGGTGCGAGTAGGCCAGCGCCTCCAGGACGCCCGACACGATGATCAGGGCCTGCTCGGGCCCGGGCGCCTCGGCGTTGAGGAGCAGATCGCGGATGGTGCGGCCCTCGACCAGCTCCATGACGATGTACGGCACCGACTGACCGCCGACGACGTCCTCGCCGGAGTCGTACACGGCGACGATGGCATGGTGGTTGAGGCCGGCCACCGACTGTGCCTCACGGGTGAAGCGGGCCTTGGACGTCGGGTCCTCGGCGAGGTCGGCGCGCAGCAACTTCACCGCCACCGTCCGGCCGAGGCGCACGTCCTCGGCGGCGAACACCTCCGCCATACCGCCCCGGCCGAGCCTGCCGGTCAGCCGGTACCGGCCGTCGCCGACCAGGCCGCCGTTGCCCCAGTTCTCCGGCGCGTCTGACATACCGCCGCCGGACGCCTCGGGGTCGGACGGGCCCTGGGCGCGCTGCGTCTGTGCCATCAGTCCTCGCCGTCGTTTCTGCCCGCGATGCGCGCGGTGTTGTCACGGTCTCAGTCGGCCACGCTACAGCCTCGGCGCACGGCTCCGGACCCGGACGGGCACCGTGAGGGAACCGATCCAGGCCGGTCATCAAATCCGTACCACGGGCCGTCGTGCAAATTCTGTGTACCGCGCGTATGACCGCTGTAACTCTTGCGCGACGCTTCTTTCGCTTACGGTCACGGAACGGGCACCGCGCTTGACGTGTCACTGCCCTGGGGCAGACTTGGCCGGGAATGACACATTCGATCAACGGCGACGCCTCACAGGCGGCCCATGGGGGGCACGGAAGATGAGCACGGACGGCTCACAGGGCCGGTACGCGGGGCAGGCTCTCGCCGGGGGCCGCTACCAACTGCGCGACCTGCTCGGCGAAGGCGGCATGGCCTCGGTCCACCTCGCCTACGACTCCGTGCTCGACCGCCAGGTCGCCATCAAGACCCTGCACACCGACCTGGGCCGCGAACCGGCGTTCCGGGAACGCTTCCGCCGCGAGGCCCAGGCAGTGGCGAAGCTCACGCACACGAACATCGTCTCCGTCTTCGACACCGGCGAGGACACGCTGCCGGTCGACGGCTCCGCCGCGGGCGGCGGGATGCCCACGCCGTACATCGTCATGGAGTACGTCGAGGGCCGCCCGCTCGGCTCGGTGCTCGAGGAGGACATACGGCAGCAGGGCGCGATGCCCGCCGGCAAGGCGCTGAAGATCACCGCGGACGTGCTGGCCGCCCTGGAGATCAGCCACGAGATGGGGCTGGTCCACCGCGACATCAAGCCGGGCAACGTCATGGTGACCAAGCGCGGTGTCGTCAAGGTGATGGACTTCGGCATCGCGCGCGCGATGCAGTCCGGCGTGACCTCGATGACCCAGACCGGCATGGTCGTCGGCACTCCGCAGTACCTCTCCCCGGAGCAGGCCCTGGGCCGCGGCGTCGATGCGCGCTCCGACCTCTACTCGGTCGGCATCATGCTGTTCCAGCTGGTCACCGGGCGGCTGCCGTTCGAGGCCGACTCGCCGCTGGCGATCGCCTACGCACATGTGCAGGAGGAGCCGGTCGCGCCGTCCTCCGTCAACCGCTCCCTCCCCCCGGCGGTGGACGCGCTGGTCGCCCGCGCGCTGAAGAAGAACCCCAACGAGCGTTTCCCCACCGCCGAGGCCATGCGCGACGAGTGCCTGCGCGTCGCCGCCTCCGTCCAGGCGGCCCCGCCGAACATCGTGCCCGGTGCCCGGACCTCCAACGGCGCGGGCGTCGCCTCCGCCGTGTTCCCGCCGGTCGACCAGTCCGCGGCGCCACCGGCGGGCCCGGTGCAGACGCCGTACCAGCCGGCACCCGGCCCGTACGGCACACCCGCCCCGCAGCACCAGCACCAGGCGCAGGCGCAGTCCGCCGCTTACGGCTATCCGCAGCAGGGTGGCTACGCGCAGACCCCGCCCCACGTCGGCTACGGGCCGCAGCAGGGTGCCCCGACACCGCCCCCGTACACGATCAGCCCGCAGACCGTGTCCTCCTCCCCCCAGGGCGGTGGCGGCCGCGGCAACCGGCCGGTGGTCATCGGCTCGATCGCCGTCGCCCTCGTCGCGGTGACCGGCCTGATCGTCGCCCTGATCATGAACACCGGGGACAGCGGCAGCAACGCGCAGGGCGGCGACTCGACCGCGTCGTCGACGGCGTCGGTGTCCGCCGTCGCGGGCCACCGGGGGCCCGACACCAGCAAGAAGATCGACAAGACCAAGTGCTCCGAGCCGCAGGAGTCGTACAACGACCCTGCCAAAGTCCAGGCGCCGGACTTCGGGTTCAAGAACTGGTCGTCGGTCCTCGTCTGTCTCAAGGCCGCCGGCTGGAACTACAAGAAGAACCCGGTGGACGAGAACACCTACGGCCAGGACACCGTGATGAAGCAGTTCCCGGAGGCGGGCACGGACTTCGACCCGAAGAACCCGCCGACCTTCCAGTTCGACATCTCGACCGGCAATCCGGCCTGAGGCCCGAGAGGTCCGAGAGGTCCGAGAGGCCCGAGGCAAGAACGGCCTGAGGCGGGCGCGGTGTGAATGAGGGCCCGGCAGCTGCTGCCGGGCCCTGCGGTGGACGGGGGCTCCGGAGACACGGCTCCGGAACCGGGTGGATCCGGAGGTTCCCGGAGCCTTTGAGGTTCCGGGTGTCTCCAGAGGTTCCGGGCGCCTTCAGAGGTACGGTCCGCCCGCGCGGCCGCCCGCGCGCTGCTGCTCGCCCTCCTCATGGCCCACGCCCGGCGGAAGCGCACGCCTCATCTGCTCCAGCTGGGCACGCGCCGCCATCTGCTGGGCGAACAGCGTCGTCTGGATCCCGTGGAAGAGGCCCTCCAGCCAGCCCACCAGCTGGGCCTGCGCGATCCGCAGTTCCGCGTCGCTCGGAGTCGTCTCGTCCGCGAAGGGCAGGGAGAGCCGCTCCAGTTCCTCCACCAGCTCCGGCGCCAGGCCGTCCTCCAGCTCCTTGACGGAACTGGCGTGGATCTCCTTCAGCCGGGCACGGCTCGCCTCGTCCAGGGGAGCGGCGCGGACCTCTTCGAGCAGCTGCTTGATCATGCTGCCGATGCGCATGACCTTCGCGGGCTGCTCGACCATCTCCGTCACCGGGGTCTCGCGGGAGTCCTCGTCTCCGCTGCCGCCGAGCGCCATCCCGTCCTCGCCGACGACCAGGATCTGGGGGTTCTCCGGCGACCTTTCGTTCCTCGGCATCTCCATGCCGCCATTCTCTCGCACCCCTCCACCTCATCACCGTGCCGCCCCCGGCGAAAGGTGATCGGCCGTTCCGGGCGGACAAGTTTGCGGACAACTTCCGGCGGTGGGGGCAGCTCGCCCGGCCGAGTCCGGAATGCCCGCTTCAGCGGACGGGGGGAGGGTGGGGGCGTGACGGTGTGGATGATGCGCGCGATGAGTACGGCGGGGCTGCTGGCGACGGTGGCGTCGGGCGGGACGGGAGCGGCGGCCCACGGCGGCTCGGCTCACGGCGGTCCGGACGCGGTGCCCGCGGGCCGGGCCACGGCGTCGTACGGCGCCTCGCCGTCGTACGGTGCCGGGTCGGCGTACCACGTCGCGGGGCCCTACGTCGTCTCCGCGCCCTCAGGTGCGGCACCTGGGGCGGCCGGGGCGTCTGCGTCCGGGGCGGCCGGGGCGTCGGGCGAGCCGTCCCGGGCCGGGAGTCTCGCCGGGGTGGGGCGGGAGCGGCCGGGACGGCGGGACGACGAGGCAACGGAGACGGCGGAGACGGCGGAGACGGATTCGGGGACGACGACGCCGACGCCGACCACGGCTGTGACCGCGACGGTGGCTGCCACCGCGGCGGACGAGGAAGAAGGGGAGGGCGCCGACGGGGACGGCCAGGGCGACGAGGACGGCACCGGAACCCCGGCCCCCGCTGTCACCCCCGCCGCCGACGCCGTACCGCACACCGTCGTGCACGCCGGTGCACCGGCCGAGCCCGTGTTGCGGAACCTGCCGCTGGGCGGCGGTCTCGTCCTGATCGGGCTCGGCCTGGGAGTGGCGTTCATCGGACTGCGGGTCAGACGGGTCTGAGACCCGGCGGCCGGGAGCGTCGACGTGGACGTGGACGTCAGGGGACGACGAGGAGCACCTTCCCGATGTGCCCGCTCTCCTCGACGATCCGGTGCGCGCCGGCCGCGTCGTCCATCGGCACCTCCCGGTCGACGACCGGCCGGACGTGCCCGCCCTCGATCAGCGGCCACACATGCTCCCGTACCGCCGCCACGATCGCCGCCTTCTCACCGAGCGGCCGGGCCCGCAGCGAGGTGGCGCTGATCGCGGCGCGCTTGGCGAGGAGCGTGCCGATGTTCAGCTCGCCCTTGGCACCGCCCTGCATGCCGATGATCGCCAGGCGGCCGTTGACGGCGAGGGCCTGGACGTTGCGGCCCAGGTACTTGGCGCCCATGTTGTCCAGGATCACGTCGGCGCCCGCACCGCCGGTGGCCTCCAGGAGCTCGGCGACGAAGTCCTGCTCCCGGTAGTCGATCAGGATGTCCGCGCCCAGTTCTGCGCAGCGCCGAAGCTTCTCCGGGGTGCCCGCGGTGACGGCGACCCTGGCGCCGACGGCCTTGGCCAGCTGGATCGCCATGGTGCCGATACCACTGGAGCCGCCGTGCACGAGCACCGTCTCCCCGGGGCGCAGCTGGGCGACCATGAACACGTTGGACCAGACGGTGCACACCACCTCGGGCAGCGCCGCGGCCTCCCTGAGGGCGATCCCCTGGGGCACGGGAAGCAGCTGTCCGGCCGGGACGGCGACCTTCTCGGCGTAGCCGCCGCCGGCGAGCAGCGCGCACACCTCGTCGCCCACGGCCCAGCCGGAGACGCCGGGGCCGAGCGCGGCGATGCGCCCGGAACACTCCAGGCCTGGGTAGGGGGAGGCGCCGGGCGGGGGATCGTAGAAGCCCTGCCGCTGCAGGATGTCGGCCCTGTTGACGGCACCGGCCGTCACGTCGACCAGGACCTCGCCCTCGCCGGGCACCGGATCGGGGACGTCGGCCCACACCAGTGCCTCGGGCCCGCCGGGTTCGGGAATCGTGATCGCATGCATGACAGCGACGCTACCCCGCGTGCCGCCGCTCACCGGTGTGCCCAGGGTGAACGTCCGGTACTCGCCCGGAACGGAGGCCGGGCCTGCGGGCCGGACGGGCACCGGCTCCCACCCGGGCGGAGGTCCGGTCCGTGTCCGGGACGGAGGTCCGGCACGTGTCCGGGGCGCCGGGGCGGAGGTCCGGGCTGTGGGCTGGGCGGGGACGGCTCCTGCCCAGGGCTCAGGGCCGAGGTCCGGTCTGTGCGCCGGAGGGAGGCGGGACGTGCGCCGGACGGGGGGGGAGCGGGACGTGTCCGGGGTCGAGGTCCGGTCCGTCAGGTCAGGCACACCCCGATTCCCCCGGCCGCCCACGGCAGGTCGAGGATCTCGGCCGGCTGTCCGGCCCCGGCGCCGCCCGGCGGGACGACCGCGAGGGCGTCCGCGGCGGCGATGCCGCGCAGCATGGCGGGGCCGTTGTAGTGCAGCGGCACGGCGTGGTCGCCGCGCAGCACGACGGGGACGAGCCGGGTGTCGTACGGATGCCCGTGCGTCTGGTCGCGCAGTGGCAGCGCGTACGGCTCCGGGGCCGGACGCGCGGCCAGGGTGCGCAGCAGGGGTTCGGCGAGGGTGAGCAGACCGGAGACGGCGGCCAGCGGGTTGCCGGGCAGGCCGACGAGGTGCTGGTCCTCCTGGACGCGGGCCAGCAGCATGGGGTGGCCGGGGCGCACCTTCACCCCGTCCACCAGAAGTTCCGCGCCGATCCGGCGCAGGGTGGGGTGGACGTGGTCGACCGGTCCCGCCGCGGTGCCGCCGGTGGTGACGATCAGGTCGGCGTCGGAGCCGGTGATCGCCTTGTGGAGTGCCTCGGCGTCGTCGCCCAGACGGCGGACCGCGACGACGTCGGCGCCGAGCGCGCGCAGCCAGGGCGGCAGCATCGGGCCGAGCGCGTCCCGGATCAGCCCGTCGTGCGGGAGGCCGCCGGTGAGCAGTTCGTCTCCGAGGACGAGGACCTCCGCGCGCGGGCGCGGAACGGCGGTGACGGTGTCGTACCCGGCGGCCGCGGCGAGGCCGAGGACGGCGGGGGTGACGAGGGAGCCGACCGGCAGCAGTTGGTCGCCGCTGCGGCACTCCTGGCCGCGCGGGCGGATGTCCTGACCGGGCACGACCTCCCGGGTGGCGTGCAGCCGTGCCTTGTCGTCGGTGCGGCCGTGCTCGCTGCGCAGGACGGCGGTGGTGTCGGGCGGGACGCGGGCACCGGTGGCGATCCGGACGGCCTCGCCGTCGGTGAGCGGTCCGGGCTCCGCGTGCCCGGCGAGCACGCCCTGGTCGCGCACCTCCCAGGGGCCGGGTCCCGCGACCGCCCAGCCGTCCATCGCGGAGGTGTCGAAGGACGGGAGGTCGGTCAGGGCCGCGAGAGGGGCGGCCAGGACCAGGCCGAGGGCGTCGTCGAGCGGCACCCCGACGGGGGCGCGGCGGACGCGGGCGCCTGCGGCCGGGCGGGCGGGACGCGCGGCACGGGCCGCGGCGGCGCGGGCCTGGGGCCAGGGAGTGGCCCGGTGGTGACGGTCGTCGTGGGCGTCGGCTGGCCGGGACCGACCCGGGTGACCGGGCCGTGCGGACTGATCGGCGCGGCCGGAGAACCCGGGGTGCGGGGGCCGGGCGGACGCGGGGCCGTTGGCTTCCTTCACGAGGGCGAGCGCCTCCTCGACGTCGAACTCCTCGTCGTCCGTGACGGGCTCACCCACCCGGGTGACCGGGGTGGCCTCGGTGACCGGCTTGCCCCGGCTGCCGCGGGGGGTCATCCGGCGGCCGGGCCCTGGTCGGGAGTGCGGTCGGGAGTGTCGTCGGAAGCGCCCTCCTCCTCCCAGCGCAGCGCCAGGGCCGCGGCCTTGCGGGCGGCCTCGGCGACGGCCTCCGGGCCACCGCCGGCGCGGGCGGCCGCGTAGCCGACGAGGAAGGTGGTCAGCGGCGCGGCGGGTCTGGCCACGCCGTGCGCGGCATCGCGGGCGAGGTCGAGCAGGACGCCGGTGTCGACGTCGAGATCGAGGCCCAGTTCGTCCTTGACTGCGGAGATCCATTCATCCAGCACGGTGCCATGCTCCCTGATACGTGCCCTGGCGGTTGCTATGTCGTCCCAGGTGTCGCAGTCGAAGGACGCGACGGGGTCGGGGACGCGGGTGAGGTCGAGCGCTGCCGTCAGCCGGCGCACGGGCAGCCCGGCGAGGCCGCCGTGCGCGGCGGTGAGCGCCGCCAGCTCACGGCGCAGCGCGGGTGCCCGGTAGGCGGCGACGAGCGGCTGGTCGTGTCCTTCGGCGTCGGTGAGCACCGCTCCGTCGGCGGCGGTGTCGCGCAGCGCGGTGAGCAGCGCGCGCACCGTGGCTCCGGCGAGGAACGGCAGGTCGGCGGAGAGTACGAGGACGTGCTCGGCCGTGGTGCCGCCGAGCCCGGCACCGAGCGCGGCGAGCGGGCCGCCGCCCGGCGGGTCCTCGCGCGCCCACCGTACGGGCCTGGCGGTGGGCCGGGGGTCGGCCACGACGACGGTGCCGTGCGCGTCGGCGCAGGCGGCGAGCACCCGGTCCAGCAGCTGCCGGCCGCCGACCCGCACCCCGGGTTTGTCCGCCCCGCCGAGCCGCCGCGCGGCCCCGCCGGCCAGCACGACGGCGTCGTAGGGGGCGGCCGGGGACGGCGCCGTGCTCCCGGGGAACGCGTACGAGGTCACCCCCCGAGTATGCGTGCCCGTCCGACCCCCGGGAACGCGCAGGGTGGGCCGGAGGCGGCGCGGGCGGACGCTCCCCGCCGGTGCCCCGGCTCTGCGGGAGGGCCGGGGGTACGCCTGAGGTCCCGCGAGCGGTCACCCGGACAGCCGCTCGGACAGTCCCGCGGGCGGTCACACCCGCGGTCACGCGGACAGTCGCGCGGGCGGTCACCCGGACGGCTACAGCGTGCGCAGCAGGACCGCGGGCTGTTCCACGCAGTCCGCCACGTGGCGCAGGAAGCCGCCCGCTGTGCCGCCGTCGCAGACACGGTGGTCGAAGGTGAGGGAGAGCTGCACGACCTGGCGCACCGCCAGTTCGCCCTCGTGGACCCACGGCTTGGGGGCGATCCGGCCGACGCCGAGCATGGCGGCCTCGGGGTGGTTGATGATCGGGGTGGAGCCGTCGACGCCGAACACGCCGTAGTTGTTCAACGTGAAGGTGCCGCCGGTGAGTTCCCGGGGCGTCAGGGTTCCGGCGCGGGCCGCCTCGGTCAGCCGGGCCAGTTCGGCCGTCAGCCCCTCCGCGTTCCGCGCGTGCGCGTCCCGTACGACCGGTACGACGAGGCCCCTCTCCGTCTGGGCGGCGAATCCGAGGTGGACGTGGTCGAGGCGGACGATCTCCCCGGCCGCCGTGTCGACCGTGGAGTTGAGCTCGGGGAACCGGGTCAGGGCGGCGGTGCAGACCCGGGCGAGGAGCGCCAGCAGGGAGATCCCGGGTGCGGCTCCCGGGACCGCGTTCATGGCCGTGCGCGCGCGCAGCAGTTCGGTCGCGTCGGCGTCCACCCAGCAGGTCGCGTCGGGGATCTCGGTGCGGCTGCGGGCGAGCTTGGCGGCCACGGCACCGCGGACGCCCTTGAGGGGGACCCGGGTGCCCTCCGGGGAGGCCGGGGCGGGGAGCGGCGGCCGGGGTGCGCGGGCGGCGCGGGCCGCGTTCGCGCGCAGGACGTCCTCGACGTCGGCCCGCAGGATCAGCCCGTCCGGGCCGGATCCCGACAGCTGCCGCAGGTCGACGCCGTTGTCGCGCGCCAGCCTGCGCACCAGCGGCGACACCACGCGCACGGGCCCGTCGGGGCCCGTGGACGGTGACACGGCGGGCGGCACCGCCTGGTGCACCAGGGCCCACGCCGGGGCACGCACCCCGCCGGACACGCCCGCGGCGCCTCCCGCCACGCCGTCACCACCCGAAGCGCCGACGCCGGCGCCGGTCCGGCTCACGCCGTTGCCGCCTGCGGCACCTGCCCCGGCGCGGGCCGCACCGTTGCCGAGCGCGACCTCCGCACCGGGGCCGGCCGCACCGGCCGCACCGGCGGCACTCATGGCGGCCGCGGCTCCGGCTCCGTCGGCGCCCGCAGCCGCCACGCCGGTTCCGCCCACACCGGTTCCGGTCACGCCGGTTCCGGCCACTTCATCGAAACCCGCAGCCTGCGCGCCGGTCGCGGATTCCGCGTCCGTGCCGGTGCCGGGCGCGCCGTGTGCGGGAGCCGTCGGCGGCCGTACCCTTCTGCGGCGGGCCGGGGCCTGGGTGGTGCCGTAGCCGACCAGGACGTTGCCGGAGCCCGGGTCCTGCCCGGCGGGAGACGCCGCGGGGCCCACGGCGACCGTGAGCAGCGGCGCCCCGACGGGCAGTTCCGCGCCCTCCTCGCCGAACCGGGCGGTGACGACACCGCCGTAGGGGCACGGCACCTCGACCAGGGCCTTCGCCGTCTCGACCTCGACGACGGGCTGGTCGACGGCCACCACCTCACCGACCGCCACCAGCCAGCGGACGATCGACGCCTCCGTCAGCCCCTCCCCGAGGTCGGGGAGCCTGAACTCCAGCACCTGTGCCATCAGCCCTCCGCCTCCCACTGCAGACGCGCCACGGCGTCCAGGATCCGGTCGACGCCGGGCAGGTGGTGGCGCTCCAGCATCGGCGGCGGGTAGGGGATGTCGAAGCCCGCGACGCGGAGCACCGGTGCCTCCAGATGGTGGAAGCAGCGCTCCGTGACACGGGCCGCGATCTCCCCGCCCGGGCCGCCGAACCCGCCCGACTCGTGCACGACGACCGCGCGCCCGGTGCGCCGTACGGACGCACCGACCGTCTCGTCGTCGAACGGCACCAGGGAGCGCAGGTCCACGACCTCCAGGTCCCAGCCCTCGGCCCGGCCCGCCTCGGCGGCTTCGAGGCAGACGGGCAGAGAGGGCCCGTAGGTGAGCAGTGTGGCGCTGTGTCCCCGGCGCCGCACCACGGCGCGGCCTATCGACTCAACGGCCGGCGGGTCCTCGGGGTTCCAGGTGTCCTTCGACCAGTACAGCCGCTTGGGTTCGAGGAAGACGACCGGGTCGTCGGAGGCGATGGCCGCGCGCAGCAGCCCGTAGGCGTCGGCGACGGTCGCCGGGGTGACAACGTGGAGCCCCGGAGTCGCCATGTAGTACGCCTCGGAGGAGTCGCTGTGGTGTTCGACGCCGCCGATGCCGCCGCCGTAGGGGACGCGGACGGTGAGGGGCAGGGGCAGCCGCCCGCGCGTACGGTTGCGCATCCGGGCGACATGGCTGACGAGCTGCTCGAACGCCGGGTAGGCGAACGCGTCGAACTGCATCTCCACGACCGGGCGCAGGCCGTACATCGCCATGCCGACGGCGGTGCCGAGGATGCCGGCCTCGGCGAGCGGCGTGTCGGTGCAGCGGTCCTCGCCGAACTCCTTCGCGAGCCCGTCGGTGACGCGGAAGACGCCGCCCAGGGTGCCGACGTCCTCGCCCATGACGTGGACGGCCGGGTCGGCGGCCAGCGCGTCGCGCAACGCGCGCGTGAGGGCCTGCGCCATGGTGGCGGGCCTGACGGCGACGGTGGTCATCGCGGCCCGCCCTCCCCCGTGCCGCCCGTCCCCGCCGCGTGTCCCGCCTGTCCCTCGTGTCCGGCGTGCCCCTCGTGCTCGGCCTCCAGTTCGGCCAGCAGCAGGGCGCGCTGTTCCCTCAGCTGCGGGGTGGGCTCGGCGTAGACGTGGTCGAAGAGGTCCGTCGGGTCGAGCCGCGGGTCACGGTTCATACGGTCGCGCAGATCGGCGGCCATCGCCTCGGCGTCGTCGCGGGCGGCGCGCATCCCGTCGTCGTCGAGGAGGCCGCGACCGGTCAGCTCGTGCTCCAGCAGCAGGACGGGATCGTGCTCGCGCCACGTCCGGACCTCCGCGTCGTCGCGGTAGCGGCTCGCGTCGTCGGCGTTGGTGTGGGCGTCCACGCGGTACGTCACCGCCTCGACGAGCGTCGGACCGCCGCCCGCGCGCGCGTGCGCCACGGCGGCGCTGAGCACCTCGTACACCGCCGGCGCGTCGTTGCCGTCGACGAGGCGGCCCGGCATCCCGTACCCGACGGCCTTGTGGGCCAGGGAGGGGGCGGCGGTCTGCTTGGCCAGCGGGACGGAGATGGCGAAGCCGTTGTTCTGGACCAGGAAGACGACCGGCGCCTGCCAGACGGCCGCGAAGTTGAGCGCCTCGTGGAAATCGCCCTCGCTGGAACCGCCGTCGCCGACCAGGGCGAGCGCGACCACGTCGTCGCCCTTGAGGCGGGCGGCACGGGCCAGGCCGACGGCGTGCGGAAGCTGGGTGGCGAGCGGTGTCGACAGCGGGGCGACACGGTGCTCGCGGGGGTCGTAGCCGGTGTGCCAGTCGCCGCGCAGCAGGGTGAGCGCCTCGACGGGGTCGACTCCGCGGGCGATGACGGCGAGGGTGTCGCGGTAGCTGGGGAAGAGCCAGTCGCGGTCCTGGAGGGCGAGCGCGGCGGCGATCTCGCACGCCTCCTGGCCGGTGCTGGACGGGTAGACGGCCAGGCGGCCCTGCTTGGTGAGGGCGGTGGCCTGCGTGTTGTAGCGGCGGCCTCGCACCAGCTGGGCGTACAGCAGGCGCAGCAGGCCGGGGTCGGTCCCGGCGGCGGCGGGGGTGCCGAGGACCCGGTAGGGCTCGGTGTCGGGCAGCAGGGGCGCGGGGTCGGTGCGGGGCTGCCAGGCGGGCGGCGGCGATGGCCGGTAGGCCCCCCGCTGCTCCATGACCGTCATGACGGCACCTCCTCGTGGGAGCGGCTACGGCAGGCGGTCGGGTGTGACGCGCCTCACCTACCGATTGTTCGGTCGTCGGCGCATTTTGGCTACAGGCACCCGGAGGCTGTGGACAAACGGTTCTCCACAGCCTGGAATGAACGCATTGCGTCCATGTCAAGAAGGCGGGGGGACATGACACCTGAACAAATGGCCGAGGGTGCGGAGGGGAACGCGGGTCAGCTGCCGGCGCGGCCGCTCGACGCCGTTGATCAGGACATCCTGCAGATCCTCCAGGCGGACGGCCGGGCATCGGTGCGGTCGGTGGCGGAGCGGGTCCATGTCTCCCGGGCGAACGCCTACGCGCGGATCAACCGGCTCGTCGAGGACGGTGTCATCCGCGGTTTCGGCGCCCGCGTCGACCATGAACGCGCGGGCCAGGGGACGTCGGCGTACATCACCCTCAAGATCGTGCAGAACACCTGGCGCACGGTGCGCGAGCAGCTCAGACAGCTGCCGGGCGCCTCCCACATCGCCCTGGTGGGCGGGGACTTCGACGTGCTGCTGCTGGTGCACACCTCGGACAACAAGGCGCTGCGCGAGCTGGTGCTCACCCGGCTCCAGGCGATCCCGGAGGTGCTGAGCACCCGCACCCTGCTGGTGTTCGAGGAGGAGGACCTGGAGCCGGAGGGCTGAGCCGCCCCCGGACAGCGACCGGAGGCCGTCGGCCGTCGCCACGCCCCGGGGCCGTCGGCAGCCGTCCCGCTCCGGACGCGTCAGCCGTCGCCGCGCAGTCCGGTGAACGCCAGCCGTACGACCGCGTCGGCCACCTCGCGCTCGGCCGTCCCGCGGCCGTCCGGCCGGTACCACTCCACCAGCGAGTTGATCATCCCGAACACCAGCCGGGTCGCCAGCCGCACCTCCACGTCGCCGCGTATGTCGCCGTCCGCGGCGGCCGCCGTCAGCAGTTCGGCCACCCGGTGGTCGAACTCGCGGCGCCGCTCCAGCGCCCAGCGCTCGGTGCCGGTGTTGCCGCGCACCCGCAGCAGCAGCGTCACGTAGGGCAGTTCGGCGATGAGGACCTCGACCATGCGCCGTACGACGTACTCCAGGCGGGCGGAGGCGCGCCCCACGCGCGCGTGCTCCTCGTCGAGGATCGCGAAGAGCCTGTCCAGAGCCCGGCTGACGGCGCGTCGCAGCAGCTCCTCCTTGCCGGTGACATGGTGGTAGATCGACGACTTGGAGATGCCCGCCGCCCGCGAGAGGTGCTCCATCGAGGTGCCGTCGTAGCCGCGTTCGTTGAACACCTGGACGGCGACCGAGAGCAGCGAATCGGGGGTGTACGTGTCGCGCTTGGCGGTGGTCATGAGGAGCCCTCCCGCTTCTCCGTGGCGTAGGCATGACGGTAGAGCGCGAGGGACGGCGCGTACCGTCCGGACGGGTCGCGCACATGCAGGTCGTCCAGGAGGTCGTAGGCCCAGCCGCGCCCCAGTCTGCGGCTCCACTCGAACGGGCCGAGCGGATAGTTCACGCCCAGGCGCATCGCGGTGTCGATGTCCTCCTCGGTGGCCACGCCCTTGGACACCGCGTCGTGCGCCAGGTCGACGATCCGGGCCACCGTACGCGCGACGATCATGCCGGGCGCGTCGCCGATGACGCTGACGTTCTTGCCGAGCGCCTGGAAGAGGCCGGTGGCCTCCGCGAGGGTCTGCGGCGCGGTGTCCTGGGAGGCGGACAGGGCGACCCGGGTGGCCCTGCGGTAGTCGAGGGCGAGGTCGAAGTAGACGACGTCGCGGAACTCCACGGAGGTCTGCCCGTCGGCGAGCACCAGCTGACCGCCGCCGGGCAGCACCAGGCGGGTGCCGTGGTCCTCGTCCTCCTCGCGCACGGGGATGCCCGCCTCGCGGATCAGCCCGAGCAGCTCCGAGGCGGGGCCCAGGTCGCCCTCGGCGACGACATGGGCGGGCGCGCGGGCCGGTTCCGCGGTGTGCGGCTCGGGACGCTCGGCGCCGTCGGCGTAGTCGAACCAGCCGTGGCCGCTCTTGCGGCCCAGCCGGCCGGACTCGACCAGGCGCCGCTGGGCCAGCGACGGGGTGAAGCGCACGTCCTGGAAGAAGGACCGCCACACCGAATGCGTCACGGACTCGTTGACGTCCTGGCCGATGAGATCGGTCAGTTCGAAGGCACCCATCCGGAAGCCGCCGCATTCGCGCAGCACGGCGTCGATAGTGGCCGGGTCGGCGGCCTGTGCCTCGTGCACGGCGAACGCCTCGGCGTAGAACGGCCGGGCGATGCGGTTGACGATGAAGCCGGGCGTGTCGGCACAGGCGACCGGGGTCTTGCCCCAGGCGCGGGCGGTCTCGTACGCGCGCGTGGCCGACGTGACGTCGGTGGCGGACCCGGAGACCACCTCGACGAGCGGCAGCAGCGGCGCCGGGTTGAAGAAGTGCAGGCCCACCAGGCGGCCGGGGTTGCGCAGGGCCCCGCCGACGGCCGTCACCGACAGGGACGACGTGTTGGTGGCCAGCAGGCAGTCGCCGGCGACGACGTCCTCCAGCCGCCGGAACAGCTCCTGCTTGACCTCGAGCCGCTCCAGGACGGCCTCGACGACCAGCGCGCAGTCCGCGAGACCCGCGAGGCCGTCCACGGGCGTGAGCCGGGCCCGCGCGGCGTCGCGTTCGGCGCCGGTGAGCCGGTCCTTCTCGACGAGCCGGTCCAGCCGGGCACCGATCGCCGCGGCCGCTTCCCCGGCCCGCCCGGGCACGGCGTCGTACAGCCGCACGGGATGGCCCGCGACCAGCGCCACCTGGGCGATGCCCTGGCCCATGGTGCCGGTGCCGGCCACGGCCACGGGGCTGCTGAGGTCGAGTGCTGTCATGTGCGCGATCCTCCCGCACCACGTTTTCCACAGATGCGGCAGGCCCCCTTGAGCCGACCGATCGTTCGGTTAATCTAAATCCTGACCGGCTGTTCCTGCCCCCGCACCCGTCCGTGTATCCGCCCCGGCCACCGCACCGTTCCCGCCGGGGCACCCGTACCGGTCCTGACCGGCCGGGCCCCGTCCCGGTCGGCCGGTCGGCCCGTCCTGCCCCTGTTCCCGCCCAGGTCCTGAACTCGACGGCGAGTTCGAGAGACGAGGAGTTGGTCCCGCATGGCCGCACTCACCGCGCACGAACTGATCGCCCGGCACCGGCCCACACTCGACCAGGCGCTGGAGACCGTCCGCACGCGCGCGTACTGGTCCCCGCATCCCGAGCACCCCAAGGCCTACGGCGAGCACGGCAGCCTGGACGCCGCGGCGGGCCGGGCCGCCTTCGACGCCCTCCTGGGCACCCGCCTCGACCTCGGCCAGCCCGGCACCGACGACTGGGTGGGCGGCGAGATCTCCCCGTACGGCATCGACCTCGGCGTGACGTACCCGCACGCGGACCCCGACGTCCTGCTGCCCGCCATGCGGGCCGGACAGCGGGAGTGGCGGGAGGCCGGGGCGGAGGTGCGCGCCGTGGTCTGCCTGGAGATCCTCAAACGGATCAGCGACCGCACCCACGAGTTCGCCCACGCGGTCATGCACACCAGCGGCCAGGCCTTCATGATGGCGTTCCAGGCGGGCGGCCCGCACGCGCAGGACCGCGGCCTGGAAGCGGTGGCGTACGCGTACGCGGAACAGGCGCGCACCCCGGACACCGCCGGGTGGACCAAACCGCAGGGCAGGCGCGACCCGCTCGCGCTCACCAAGACGTTCACCCCGGTCCCGCGCGGCATCGGCCTGGTGATCGGCTGCAACACCTTCCCGACCTGGAACGGCTACCCGGGCCTGTTCGCCTCCCTGGCCACCGGCAACGCCGTCCTGGTGAAGCCGCACCCGCGCGCGGTGCTGCCGCTCGCGCTCACCGTGCGGACCGCCCGTCAGGTCCTCACGGAGACCGGCTTCGACCCGAACCTCGTCGCACTGACCGCCGAGCGCCCCGGCGAGGGCGTCGCGAAGACACTGGCCGTCCGTCCCGAGATCCGGATCATCGACTACACCGGCTCCACGGCGTTCGGCGACTGGCTGGAGGCCAACGCACGCCAGGCGCAGGTCTTCACGGAGAAGGCCGGCGTCAACACGGTCGTCGTCGAGTCCACCGGCGATTACCAGGGCATGCTCGCCAACCTGGCCTTCTCCCTCTCCCTCTACAGCGGCCAGATGTGCACCACCCCGCAGAACCTCCTGATCCCCCGCGACGGCATCCGCACCGACGAGGGCCCCAAGACCTACGACGAGGTGGTCAGCGGCCTCGCCCGCGCCGTCGACGGCCTCCTCGGCGACGACACGCGGGCGAACGGCCTGCTGGGCGCGATCGTCAACCCGGACGTCACAGCACGTCTGGAGGCCGCCGCCGGCCTCGGCGAGGTCGCCCTCGCCTCCCGCGAGGTGGTCAACCCGGACTTCCCCGGCGCCGTGGTGCGCACCCCGGTGATCGTGAAACTGGACGGCACCAAGCCGGACACCGAGGCCGTCTGCCTGAACGAGTGCTTCGGCCCGGTGTCCTTCGCCGTCGCCGTCGACTCCCCGGCCGACGCGGTGGAACTGCTGCGCCGCACGGTCCGCGAGAAGGGCGCGATGACCGTCGGCGCGTACAGCACCGACGAGGAGGTCGAACGGGCCGTGGAGGAGGTCTGCCTGGAGGAGGCCGCCCAGCTGTCCCTGAACCTCACCGGCGGGGTCTACGTCAACCAGACGGCCGCGTTCTCCGACTTCCACGGCTCCGGCGGCAACCCGGCGGCCAACGCGGCCCTCACGGACGGCGCGTTCGTCGCGAACCGCTTCCGGGTGGTGGAGGTGCGGCGGGAGTCCTGACCGCGGGGTGCCGGAGCCGCCGTCCGTCGCGGCCGGACCCGACCGGCGGCGACGGGGCGGGTCCGCCCGGCTCAGCAGGGCAGGGCGGTCTTCGCGCCCCCGGTGAGACTCCAGTGGTACAGCGTCATGGCCACGCTGGTCGCGAGGTTGTAACTGGAGACCTGGGGGCGCATCGGCAGGGCGACCAGCCGGCCGGCACGCGCGCGCAGGTCACCGGACAGTCCGCTGCGCTCGGAGCCGAAGGCGAGCACCGCGTCGTCGGGCAGCTTCAGGCCCCGGATGTCCTCGCCTTCCGGATCGAGCGCGAACAGCGGGCCCGCGGGCAGCTCCGCCGTCTCCAGCCGCTCCACCACGGTCGCGAAGTGCAGCCCCGCCCCGCCGCGCACCACCGTGGGGTGCCAGGGATCCAGCGTCCCCGTGGTGACCACACCGGTCACCCCGAAACCGGCGGCCAGCCGGATCACCGCACCCGCGTTGCCGAGGTTGCGCGGATTGTCGAGGACCACGACGGGCGCGGTGCGCGGTGCACGGGCCAGCGCCGCGAGACCGGCCGCGCGTGAGGGCCGTACGGCCAGGGCGGCCACCCGGGTCGGATGAGGGCGCGGCACGAGAGCGCGGTACGTCGCCTCGGGGACCTCGGTCAGGAGGGCGGCCAGCCCGTCCCGTACGTCCGGGGCCAGTTCGGCGGCCAGGTCCAGCGCCGCCCGCCGGTCGGCCGTGACCGCCACCGGCACCTCGGCACCGAACCGCAGGGCGTGCTTGAGGGCGTGGAAGCCGTCGAGCAGGACGGCGGCCCCGGCGAGCCGGTGCCAGCGGGTCACGGGGTCGGTCATACCGTGAAGCCTACGTGCGCGGGCTCGGCGTCCTCGGCCGCGTCCGCCGCCCGCTGCCCCGGCAGCACCGGCCGCAACCGCCGCAGCAGCCGCTCACGCACGCGTACGGCCCCCGAGCCGAGCCGACGCAGGAACGGCGTCGGCAGGAACACCGAGTCCGCCGCGATCATCGCCAGCGAGAAGAACGGCAGCCCCAGGACCACCGCGATCGCCGCGTGCTCGGTGATCATCACGGCCAGCAGCACGTTCTTGACGCGCCGGTTGAACACCGTGAACGGGAAGGCGACCTGAGCGATCACGGTCCCGTACGTCACCAGCATCACCATCGTGCCGCTCGCCGACAGCAGACCCGCCAGGCCGGGCCACGGCGAGAAGGACTCCAGGTGCAGCGGGTAGTAGACGGCGGTGCCGTCCTGCCAGCGCGGGCCCTGGACCTTGTACCAGCCCGCCGTGGCGTAGATCAGACACGCCTCGGCCATGATCACGAACAGGGCGCCGTTGTGGACGGCGTCGGTGACGATGTCGAGCAGCAGGCGCGGCTGCGCGCCGGGCACCCCGTCCGCCCGGCGCCCGGTGATCCACCACAGGGCCTGCGCCAGCCACGCCGCCCACAGCAGCACCGGCACCAGCGGGTCGCCGCCGAGCCTGCCCGCCAGGGTCGCCGCGACCAGCGCCACGCCGAGCACACCCCACAGCAGCGGACCCGTCCGGTCGCGGACCTGCTCGCCCCGCGCGCGTGCCGCCCCGGCACGCCGCTGTCTGCGCGCGTCGAGGGACCACACACGGCCGCAGCGCGTGAACACCAGGTAGACCGACATCAGATGCAGGACGTTGTCACCGCCGTCCCCCATGAAGACACTGCGGTTCTGCAGGGAGAGCAGGCCGGCCATGAACAGCACGGACGTCGTACGGGTCCGCCAGCCGAGCAGCAGCAGGGCGGCCGACAGCACCGTGAGCCCGTAGACCGACTCGAACCAGGCCTCCCCCCGGAACCACAGAAGCGCCGTGAAGGCACCGTTGTCGGTGGTCAGCTGCCGGGCGGCGTCCCAGCTCCACGGGGCGTGGGGGCCGTACATCTCCTGGCGGTGGGGGAACTCGCGCAGCAGGAACAGCAGGGTCGTCGCGGCGAAGCCGATACGGATCACGGCGCTCTGGTACGGCCCGAGGGGGGACCCGGTGACGCGGGCCAGGCCGCGGGAGACCGGCAGGGCGAGGCCGTTCCTCACTTCACGCCTCCCTCGGCCTCGTCCGCCGGGACCGTCCACCAGGGCAGCTCGTGGTAGGCGGGCATCGTGGACACCTGTTCGCCGCTCCAGCGGGGCGGCGGCACGTTCGTGGTGACCGAGCGGACCTGGACACGGTCGATGCCGCCGCCCCGCCCCACCGCGCCGTCCCGGTCCAGGCGCAGCACGGCGATACGGCGCAGATACTGCTCCGAGAGCGCGCCGCGCAGACCCACCGGACGGCCTTCGCCGTCGTGCGAGGCGAGGAAGAAGTCCCAGGCGCGGCGCAGCTCGTTCTGCCGGGTGTGGCTCGGCAGCAGGCTGCCGTCGACGGCCCGGCCGTCCTCGGCGGACAGGTCGTACCAGCCGGTGGTCCGGACGGTGCCGTCGGCGCCGCGGGTATCGGCGCGGACCTGCACCGCGATGTCCTGTTGCAGCGGGTTGGGCGCGAACAGCTTCCAGTTCTGCTCGAACTCCGGGTAGATCCAGTCGTCGATCGCCCGGCTGTGCTGCCGGGACACCGTGTTCGACGGCGCGACGTGCAGGAACACCATGCCGAGATGGACGACCGCGACGACCCCGACGAGCGCGACGGCCACGGCGGCGGCCGCCCGGTACGGGGCGGACAGACCGGCGAGGGCGGCGTACCCGGTCGGCGGATCCGGGGGCGGGACGGCGTGGCCGGTCGTCGGATCAGCCGGCGGGACGACAGGACCGGTCGGTGGCTCGACGGGCGAGGCCGCGGGGCCGGTCCGGGCGGCGGCGGGGCCGTCCGCGGACACGCGGGGCGCACTCGGATCCGAGCCGTACGCGCCCGTCGCGTCCGTCGATTCCATTCCGCCCCGCTCCCGATCCCGTTCCGGTGGTCCCGATCCCGCTCCGTTCCGCGGCCCCCTCCTGCGCGGCGCCCCCACCGCCGGTCACACCGTGCCACAGCGGTCGCACGGGAACGGTACTCAGCCCACCCCTCCGGCACACCCCATTCGGAGGACCTGGTCCGCGGAACACGACGACGGACGGACGGCGACCGCGTTGCCGCAGGTGAGGCGGGTTTCCGGAGCCGTCCGTGAGTTGTCCACAGGCCGTCGGTCATGTTTTCCACAACGGTTGACACCTTGCGAGGGCCCGCTTCACCATGGAATGACGCCGGACCGAACGATCGGTCGGCCGCGTTCCCGGGCAGACCCGGCCGGACCCGGAGGGGACGCCCTGCCCGCATCACGGACCACGACATCCAGCACGTCAGACACCGAGGTCGAGGGGGACCGCATGGCGACAGCAGCCGCCCACCGGACGGCCCGCGAACGGGCACGCGGCACACCGGACGCCACGGACGCCACGGGCACGGAGGAGCTCGAGCGCCTCTTCGACGCCACCGTGGCCGCCGACGAGCGCATCGAGCCGCGCGACTGGATGCCCGACGCCTACCGCGCGACGCTGATCCGCCAGATCGCGCAGCACGCCCACTCCGAGATCATCGGCATGCAGCCGGAAGCCAACTGGATCACCCGCGCGCCCTCGCTGCGCCGCAAGGCGATCCTCATGGCCAAGGTCCAGGACGAGGCCGGACACGGGCTGTACCTCTACAGCGCGGCCGAGACCCTGGGCGTCAGCCGCGACGAACTGCTCGACAAGCTCCACAGCGGGCAGCAGAAGTACTCCTCGATCTTCAACTACCCGACCCTGACCTGGGCGGACGTCGGCGCGATCGGCTGGCTGGTGGACGGTGCGGCGATCACCAACCAGGTCCCGCTGTGCCGCTGCTCCTACGGCCCCTACGCACGCGCGATGGTCCGCGTCTGCAAGGAGGAGTCCTTCCACCAGCGCCAGGGCTACGAACTGCTGCTGGCCCTCAGCCGCGGCACCCCGGAGCAGCATGCGATGGCGCAGGACGCGGTGAACCGGTGGTGGTGGCCGTCGCTGATGATGTTCGGCCCGCCCGACGACGAGTCACCGCACTCGGCCCGGTCGACGGCGTGGAAGATCAAACGCCACTCCAACGACGAGCTGCGCCGGCGTTTCGTCGACATCTGTGTCCCCCAGGCCGGGTTCCTCGGCCTCACCCTCCCGGACCCCGACCTGCGGTGGGACGAGGAGAGCGGGCACCACACCTTCGGCGCGATCGACTGGACGGAGTTCCGGGAGGTGCTGAAGGGCAACGGACCCTGCAACGAGCAGCGGATCGGCCGGCGCAGAAAAGCGCACGACGAAGGCGCATGGGTGCGGGAGGCGGCCGCGGCCCACGCGGCGAAACACGCCGGGGCGGCAGCCACACCGGACGGGACGGGAGCGACACGGGCATGAGCACCACCGAATGGCCCCTGTGGGAGGTCTTCGTGCGCTCACGCCGCGGCCTCTCCCACACCCACGCCGGCAGCCTGCACGCCCCGGACGCGGAGCTGGCCCTGCGCAACGCGCGCGACCTCTACACCCGGCGCGGCGAGGGCGTCTCCCTCTGGGTCGTCCCGTCGTCCGCGATCACCGCCTCCTCACCGGACGAGAAGGACCCGTTCTTCGAACCGTCCGCCGACAAGCCGTACCGGCACCCGACGTTCTACGAGATCCCCGAGGAGGTGAAGCACCTGTGACCCCGGCATCCGAAACCCACGGAACCACAGCCCGCAGGACCACCGCCCTCGGCCCGGAGCTCCTCGGACCCGGGGCACAGGCCACGCCCAGGACGGCCGCCCTCAGCCTCGGTGACGACGCGCTGGTGCTGTCGCACCGTCTGGGGGAGTGGGCCGGCCACGCCCCTGTCCTGGAGGAAGAGGTCGCCCTCGCCAACATCGCCCTGGATCTGCTGGGCCAGGCCAGGATCCTGCTGTCGACGGTCGGCGACGAGGACGAACTGGCCTATCTGCGCGAGGAGCGGGCCTTCCTGAACCTCCAGCTGGTGGAACAGCCCAACGGCGACTTCGCCCACACCATCGCCCGCCAGCTGTACTTCTCCACCTACCAGCAGCTGCTCCACGACCGTCTGGCCACCGGGAACGGCCCGTTCGCCCCGCTGGCGGCGAAGGCCGTGAAGGAGACCGCCTACCACCGCGACCACGCCGAGCAGTGGACCCTGCGGCTCGGCGACGGCACCGACGTCAGCCATGCGCGCATGCAGCGGGCCTGCACGGCGCTGTGGCGGTTCACCGGCGAGCCGTTCCAGCCGGTGGAGGGCCTGGAGACGGAGCTTCTGGACGCCGCCTGGCTGGAGTCCGTGGCCGATGTACTGGGCCGGGCCGGACTCACCGTCCCCGACGGCCCCCGCACCGGGGCGTGGACGGCGGGCGCCGGACGTCAGGGTCTGCACACCGAGCCGTTCGGGCGGATGCTCGCCGAGATGCAGCATCTGCACCGCAGTCACCCGGGGGCGTCGTGGTGACCGCCGCGGCCACCCCGCTCGAGGCGGAACTGCTCGCGGTCGCCGGTTCCGTGCCCGATCCCGAACTGCCCGTGCTGACCCTGCTGGAGCTCGGCGTCGTGCGCGCGGTGCACGCCCGTGGCCCGGACACGGCGGAGGTCGAGATGACCCCGACCTACACCGGCTGCCCGGCCGTCGAGGCGATGGCCCTGGACATCGAGCGGGCACTGCACGCCCACGGGGTGCGTGAGGTGACGGTGCGGACCGTCCTCGCACCCGCCTGGTCGACGGACGACATCACGGACGAAGGACGCCGCAAACTCAGGGAGTTCGGGATAGCACCGCCACGCGAGCGGGCACACGCGGCCGCAGACACCGCCACCACCGGTGCCGGTGCGACCGCCGCGGGCCCGGTCTCCGTGGCCCTCGGCCCGACCCGGACGGCAGCCGCCCCGCCGCCGGAGCCGGTGCGCTGCCCGCACTGCGGATCGGCCGACACCGAGCTGCTCAGCCGGTTCTCCTCCACCGCCTGCAAGGCCCTGCGGCGCTGCCTGACCTGCCGTGAACCGTTCGACCACTTCAAGGAGTTGTGATGGCCCGCTTCCACCCGCTCCCGGTGGCCGCGGTCGACCGGATCACCGACGACGCCGTCGCCCTCACCCTCACCGTGCCGCCCGCGCTGCGCGAGGAGTACCGGCACGCCCCCGGCCAGCACCTCGCGCTGCGCCGCAGGGCCGGCGACGGGACGGAGACACGGCGCACCTACTCGATCTGCTCCCCCGCACCCGATCCCGGCGGCGAGGGCCCGCGCACGCTGCGGGTGGGGGTGCGGCTGGTGGAGGGCGGCGTCTTCTCGACGTACGCGCTGAAGGAGATCGCCGTCGGGGACGAACTGGAGGTCATGACTCCGGCAGGCCGCTTCACCCTCGACCCCGCGCCCGGCCTCTATGCCGCGGTCGTCGGCGGCAGCGGCATCACCCCGGTGCTGTCGATCGCCGCGACGCTGCTGGCACGGGAGCCCGAGGCCCGGTTCTGCCTGGTCCGCAGCGACCGTACGACCGCCTCGACGATGTTCCTGGAGGAGGTCGCCGACCTGAAGGACCGCCACCCGCAGCGCCTTCAGGTGGTCACGGCGCTGTCCCGGGAGGAGCAGCAGGCGGGGCTGCCCACCGGACGCCTCGACAGAGAACGGCTGACCGCACTGCTTCCGGCACTGCTGCCGGTGGAGCGGGTGGCGGGCTGGTTCCTGTGCGGACCGTACGGGCTGGTGCAGGGCGCCGAGCGGGCGCTGCGCGGGCTGGGAGTGCCCCGCACCCGGATCCACGAGGAGATCTTCCACGTGGACACCGCCCCGCCGGCCGCGCCCGCCCCGGCCCCCGCGCACAGCACGGTCACCGCCCGGCTGGACGGCCGCGGCGGCACCTGGCCGGTTCTGGACGGCGAGTCCCTCCTGGAGACGGTGCTGCGCAACCGCCCTGACGCCCCCTACGCCTGCAGGGGCGGCGTCTGCGGCACCTGCCGGGCGTACCTGGTCGCCGGCGAGGTGCGGATGGACCGCAACTTCGCGCTGGAGCCGGAGGAGACGGAAGCCGGGTATGTGCTGGCCTGCCAGTCGCATCCGGTGACCGAGGGCGTGGAGCTGGACTTCGACCGCTGACCGGCGGAGCCGCCGCCCCCGTTCCCTTCTTCTAGAACCTGTTCTATCTTGACGCTCCGTCAGACCGGTCCGCCGGGCTGCCGGTCCTCCGGTCCGTCCCGGTCCGGTCGTCGGCCGGTGCGTGCGTCGGAGTACTGGAAGGACAGGGACCGTGGACTTCACCTTCACCGAGGAGCAGCAGGCGGCGGCCGAGGCGGCCGACGGGGTGTTCGCCGGGGTCGCTCCGGACGAGGTACCGAGCCCCGCGCTCACCAGGGGCCCGGTCGCCGACACCTTCGACCGCGACCTGTGGACGAAGCTGGCCGAGGCCGACCTGCTGAGCCTGCTGCTCGACGAGGAGTACGGCGGAGCGGGCCTGGACCCCATCGCCCTGTGCCTGGTCCTGCGCGCGTCGGCGAAGGTGCTGGCCCGGGTGCCGCTGCTGGAGCACAGCGCGGCCGCGGCCACCGTCCAGGCACACGGGAGCGCGGAGGCGAAGTCGGCCCTGCTGACCCGGGCGGGGCGCGGCGAGCTGGTCCTGACGGTGGCCTCGCAGGGCCGCACCGGCCACGACGGGGCCGAACTCGCGGTGACCGCACGCCGGGAGGGCGACCACTGGGTCCTGGACGGGATGCAGACGGCGGTGCCGTGGGCCTACGACGCCGATGTCATCGTCGTACCCGCCCGCACGGACGACCGGAACGGCCCGGACGGCTCCGTCGGTACGGGCGGCGGGGACACCGGCCGCACGGTCCTCGCGCTGGTCACCCGCGGCCACGAGGGCACCGTCCTCGCCGAGCAGGTCTCCACCACCGGTGAGCGGCTGGGCGAACTGCGCCTGGAGTCGGCCCGCGTCCCTGCCCGGGACGTCGTCGAGGCCGACGGCGCCTGGGAGCGGCTGCGGCTGCTGCTGGCCACCGGCACCTGCGCGCTCGCCCTCGGCGTGGGGGAGCGCGTGCTGCGGATGAGCAGTGAGTACACCGGCAAGCGCGAGCAGTTCGGGTATCCGGTGGCGACCTTCCAGGCCGTCGCCGTGCAGGCCGCCGACCGCTACATCGACCTGCGCGCGATGGAGGCCACGCTCTGGCAGGCCGCCTGGAGGATCGGCACCGGCTCGGGCACGCCCGGCGCGCTGCCGGCCGCCGCCGATGTCGCCGTGGCGAAGATCTGGGCCGCGGAGGGCGTCCGCCGAGTGGTGCAGACCGCGCAGCATCTGCACGGCGGCTTCGGCGCCGACACCGACTATCCGCTGCACCGCTATCACGCCTGGGCCAAGCACCTGGAACTGTCGCTCGGCCCGGCCGCGGCCCACGAGGAAGCCCTGGGCGACCTCCTGGCGGCCCACCCCCTGGGCTGACACCCGGGAGCCGCCCCCGACGTGACGCCCCGGAGCGACGGCCCCAACCGGACCACCGCACCGGCCGAACCGACCCGGCGTTCAGACCACCACACGAGCCGAGCCAACCCGCCGGTCGGACGACCGCACCGGCCGAACCGACCCGCCGGTCAGACGACGGCGCCGGGCTGCCCCTGCCCGTCGACGACGGGACGGCCGCCGGCCTCCCAGGCCGTCATGCCGCCGGCGACGTTCACCGCCTCGATGCCCTGCTGGGTGAGGTACATGGTGACCTGCGCGGAACGCGAGCCCGAACGGCAGATCACATGGACCCGCCCGTCCTGCGGCGCGGCCTCGGTCAGCTCGCCGTAGCGGGCGACGAACTCGCTCATCGGAATGTGCAGCGCGCCCGCGGCATGGCCCGCCTGCCACTCCTCGTCCTCCCGGACATCCAGCAGGAAGTCGCCGTCCTTGAGATCAGCGACCGCGACCGTGGGTACACCAGCTCCGAAAACCATGCCCCGACGCTACCCGACGCACCCGCCGGCCCACCGGGGGGCACGGTGGTGCCGCTCGGCACGGTCCGGCCGGCCGTCGCAGACACGCCGCCCCCGGCACCTCAGCCGAACAGCGCGGCCAGTTCCGCCTCCCGCTCGGCGAGCTGCTGGTGGAGCTGACCGGCGATCTCGTCGAGGAGGCCGTCGGGGTCGTCCGGGGCGAGCCGGAGCATCGCGGCGATCGGACCGTCCTCCAGCTCCCTGGCGACGAAGGTGAGCAGTTCCTTGCGCTGGGCGAGCCATTCGAGACGGACGTAGAGCTCCTCGCTGCGGCTCGGGCGCGGCTCGGCCGGCACCGGTCCGGCGGCCCACTCCTCGGCGAGCTCACGCAGCAGCTTCGCGTCACCCCGCGCATAGGCGGCGTTGACCCGCGTGAGGAACTCCTCACGCCGGTCCCGCTCGTTGTCGTCCTGTGCCAGATCGGGATGGGCCTTGCGGGCCAGCTCGCGGTACAGCTTGCGGGCCTCCTCGCTGGGACGCACCCGGGCCGGCGTCTGCACCGTCTGGTCGGTGAGCATGGACACGGCCTCGGGGAAGAGCCCGCCGCCGTCCATCCAGCCGTGCATCAGTTCCTCGACGCCGGGAATGGGCATGACCCGCGCCCGCGCCTCCTGCGCCAGCCGCAGATCCTCGGGATCTCCGGTACGGGCCGCCTTGGCCTCGGCGATCTGAGCGTCCAGCTCCTCCAGGCGGGCATACATCGGGCCGAGCTTCTGCTCGTGCAGCCGGGAGAAGTTCTCGACCTCCACACGGAAGGTCTCCACGGCGATCTCGAACTCGATCAACGCCTGCTCGGCGGCCCGAACGGCCCGCTCCAGCCGTTCCTCGGGCCGGGACTCCGCGCCGACGGACTGGGGCTGCTCAGCTTCCGGGGTCGTCACCCGACCAGCGTAGGCCACACCCGGGGGGAGACCGCCGCACGAAGACCCCCCACGCCTCCGGGCCGCCTCCGCGGGGGGGGCTCCCCCCTCCCCCGTCCCCCGCCTCCACCCGCCTTCCGCTCACACCCCCGTCTCCGCCGCGACCCTCCCCGCCCGCACCGCCGCGACCAGGTCGGCGTGGTCGGCCTCGGTGCGGTCGGCGTAGGCCATGGCGAACGCGCCGATCGCCTCGTCCAGCTCGCCGTTCTT
The DNA here is from genome assembly GCF_040644295.1 of Streptomyces sp. NPDC047000. NCBI lineage: Bacteria > Bacillati > Actinomycetota > Actinomycetes > Kitasatosporales > Streptomycetaceae > Streptomyces > Streptomyces sp. NPDC047000. The sequence continues at coordinate 102,081 of NZ_JBEYWE010000003.1, read as the reverse complement.
GCCGCAGTACCCGGAGATCAGCCGGGGGTCCGCGCTGTGGGAGTGGGCGCGCGCCAGGAGGGCGCCGGTCATACGGGCGTAGTCGTCGACCTGGTCGGCGGCCAGCGCGGCGGGGTCGACGCTGCCCTTGCGGTTGCGGAACTGCCGTACCTGGAAAGGCCGTCCGGCGACCGTCGTCCAGCCGAGCAGGATGTCGCTGACGACCTGCATCCGCTTCTGCCCCAGGACCACCCGCCGCCCCTCGTGCTCCACCGCCGGTGTCTCGAAACCGGCCGTCAGCAGGTGCGGCAGCAGGGCCGAGGGCCGTGCCTCCTTGACCTGGAGCACCAGTGGCTCACCGCGGTGGTCCAGCAGAAGCACCACATAGGACCGCGTGCCGACGCTGCCCGTGCCGACCACCCGGAACGCCACGTCGTGCACGGCGTGACGGGCCAGCAGCGGAAGACGGTCCTCGGAGAGGGTCCCGGCGTAGTGCTCCAGAGCCGCGGCGACCTCGGCCGCCTCGGCGTCCGGTATGCCCCGCAGCACCGGCAGGGCCTCGACGAAGCGGAGCCCGCCGTCCTCCGTCCTCTCCGTGGACTTCGCCGCGAACCGCCCGCTGGTGTTGGCACGGGCCTTCTCGGAGACCCGCTCCAGCGTGCCGAGCAGATCATGGGCATCGGTGTGGGAGACGAGTTCCTCGTCGGCGATGGCGTTCCACGCGTCCAGCACGGGGAGCCTGGCCAGCAGCCGCATGGTGCGCCGGTAGGAACCGACCGCGTCACGTGCCGCGTCCCGGCAGCCCTCCTCGCTCGCCCCCGCCTCACGGCCGGCCAGCACCAGCGAGGCGGCGAGCCGCTTCAGATCCCACTCCCAGGGACCGTCGACGGTCTCGTCGAAGTCGTTCAGATCGATGACGAGGCCGCCGCGGGCGTCGCCGTAGAGACCGAAGTTGGCGGCGTGGGCGTCACCGCAGATCTGCGCCCGGACCCGGGTCATGGGGGTGCGCGCGAGGTCGTAGGCCATGAGCCCCGCCGATCCGCGCAGGAAGGCGAACGGCGTGGCCGCCATCCTGCCGACGCGTATGGGCGTCAGCCCGGCGATACGCCCCCGGTTCGACTCCTCCACGGCACGGACCGCGTCCGGCCGGGAACCGTCCAGGTCGAGAGTGGCGTGCGCGCTGCGCGGCACACCGCGCCGCAGCGCCTTCCCCTCCTCCTTCGGCGTGACACGACCGTCCGCCGCCCCGGAACCCGGACCGCCGCCCGGCCACGGCGCGAACCCCCGCACAGGGGGCAGCCTCCGCCCGTTCCCGGCATCCGCCGCCCCCGCACCGGCCTCGGTCATCACGACCGCCTCCCCCGCTTCACACGACCCGCACGAACATCAACTCGTGCAGACGGTACAGCCGCCCGCCGAACCGTGTCAGACCCTGTGGACAAGACCTGTGGACAACTCTCCGGCCGCCGAGAACCCCGGCTTCCCGCCGCACCGGACAGCCGTGCCGCGCCCCCGCCCGGGACGTGAGATGCCTCACGCGCCGCCGGCGCCCGGACCCCGCGGACCACCGCCGGGAACAACGAGAAACGGGCCCCTCCATGACTTCCGTCACTGTGAGGGACCCGTACCATCGGTACTTCGTGGTGCGCGAGGGGGGAGTTGAACCCCCACGCCCTTGCGGGCACTGGAACCTGAATCCAGCGCGTCTGCCTATTCCGCCACCCGCGCATTGGGTGTGTCTTCCGGTTCCGTTCCTTCGCGGTGCGGCGCCTTCCGACACGCAGAACATTAGCACGCCGGTGGGGGCGGGTTCACATCGCTTTCCGCGGGCCGCGGGACCGGCCCGCGGCACCCCTCACCCCGTCGAACGCACCGCCGCCGTATTCGACGGAGGCCGGTTCACGTATCAACCTCGTACCGGTAACCGCCATCTCCCCAGGAGGCGGACCGTCCGCACAGTCAGGTGCGGGACACTGGTCGGGGCCCACCTCTACGATCCAGGGCAGAAGGAGTTCGAAGGGGAACGGCTCAGGGCATCCGGGAGGGGAAACCGGTGCGGACGACGACAGCCGCCGGCACCCGCCGACGCTCACCGGCACCTCCCTCTGCGGCATGGTGCAGGGGGAACCGGCTGTTCGCCGGACGCGTGGATACGATCAACAAGCGGTACGAGAAGCTGCAGCACGTCAACGTCGGAGGAGGTGCCTCATGGGAGTCCTGAAGAAGTTCGAGCAGCGCCTCGAAGGTCTGGTCAACGGCACCTTCGCGAAGGTGTTCAAGTCCGAGGTCCAGCCCGTCGAGATCGCCGGTGCACTGCAGCGCGAGTGCGACAACAACGCGACCATCTGGAACCGCGAGCGGACCGTCGTACCCAACGACTTCATCGTCGAACTGAGCGCGCCCGACCACGAGCGCCTCAGCCCCTACTCCGGCCAGCTCGGCGACGAACTCGCCGGCATGGTGCGCGACTACGCCAAGCAGCAGCGCTACACCTTCATGGGCCCCATAAAAGTCCACCTGGAGAAGGCCGACGACCTCGACACCGGCCTCTACCGGGTCCGCAGCCGTACGCTCGCCTCCTCCAGCAACCAGCAGCAGGGCGGCGGCCCCGCACCCGCCGCGGGCCGCACCGCCGCGCCCGGCGGCTACGGCTACCCGCCGCAGCCCGCGGCCGCACCGCCCATGCCGGCCGCACCGCCGCCCGGCGGCCGCCCCGGCGCCCCGCCCTACGGCGGTCCCGGCGGCCAGGGCGGCCACCGCTCCGGCGGCCCCGTCGGTGTCCCGGCCGCCGGAGCCCGCACCCGCTACTGGATCGAGATCAACGGCGCCCGCCACCAGATCTCCCGCCCCACCCTCGTACTGGGCCGCAGCACCGAGGCCGACGTGCGGATCGACGACCCCGGCGTGTCCCGCCGGCACTGCGAGATCCGGACCGGAGCGCCCTCGACGATCCAGGATCTCGGCTCCACCAACGGCATCGTGGTGGACGGACAGCACACCACCCGCGCTACGCTCCGCGACGGCTCGCGGATCGTCGTGGGCAGCACCACCGTTATCTATAGGCAAGCCGAAGGGTGAAGCGGGGGCAATGTCAGAGCTGACCCTCACGGTCATGCGGCTGGGTTTCCTGGCCGTACTGTGGCTGTTCGTGATCGTGGCCGTGCAGGTCATCCGCAGCGACCTGTTCGGAACGCGCGTCACTCAGCGCGGGTCCCGCAGGGACACCGGCCGGCCTCAGCAGCAGGCCGCCGCCCGGCAGGCGGCACCCCCGCAGCAGCGCGGCCAGCAGCAGAGCGGCGGCCGCCAGCGCCGTAACGCGCCCAGCAAGCTGGTCGTCACCGAAGGCACCCTGACCGGCACCACCGTCGCGCTGCAGGGCCAGACGATCACCCTGGGCCGCGCGCACGACTCCACCATCGTGCTGGACGACGACTACGCCTCCAGCCGCCATGCCAGGATCTACCCGGACCGCGACGGCCAGTGGATCGTCGAGGACCTCGGATCCACCAACGGCACATACCTGGACCGGTCCCGGCTGACGACCCCCCTGCCGATCCCGCTGGGCGCCCCGATCCGCATCGGCAAGACCGTCATCGAACTGCGGAAGTAGTGCTACGTCATGGATAGGCGCGAGCGGAGCGAGCACGCGGAGAAGGCGGTCCGCATCCCGGACCCCTGCGCGCTCCCGACCGGAGGGTGGGCACCGTGCGGATGTATCCGGAGCCGACGGGCGAGGTGCGCATGAGTCTGTCACTGCGCTTCGCCGCCGGATCGCACAAAGGCATGATCCGGGAGGGCAACGAGGACTCCGGCTACGCCGGACCACGCCTGCTCGCCATCGCCGACGGCATGGGCGGCCAGGCCGCCGGAGAGGTCGCCTCCTCCGAGGTGATCTCCACACTCGTCACCCTCGACGACGACGTGCCCGGCTCCGACATCCTCACCTCCCTCGGCGCCGCCGTGCAGCGGGCCAACGACCAGCTGCGCGCCATGGTCGAGGAGGACCCCCAGCTCGAAGGCATGGGCACCACCCTCACCGCCCTGCTGTGGACCGGACAGCGGCTCGGCCTCGTCCACGTCGGCGACTCACGCGCCTATCTGCTGCGCGACGGCGTCCTCACCCAGATCACCCAGGACCACACCTGGGTGCAGCGGCTCGTCGACGAGGGCCGCATCACCGAGGAAGAGGCCAGCACCCACCCGCAGCGCGCCCTGCTGATGCGCGCCCTCGGCAGCGGCGAACGGGTCGAGCCCGACCTGTCGATCCGTGAGGTGCGCGCCGGGGACCGCTATCTGATCTGCTCCGACGGACTGTCGGGCGTCGTCTCCCACCAGACGATGGAAGACACCCTCGCCAGCTACCAGGGCCCCCAGGAGACCGTGCAGGAGCTGATCCAGCTCGCGCTGCGCGGCGGCGGCCCCGACAACATCACCGTGATCATCGCCGACGTCCTCGACCTCGACACCGGCGACACCCTCGCCGGGCAGCTGTCGGACACCCCGGTCGTGGTCGGCGCGGTCGCCGAGAACCAGGCCCACCTGAGCGACAACGGCATCATGCAGACCCCGGCCGGACGCGCCTCCGGACTCGGCCGCCCGCGGCACGGACAGGGCGGCGGAGGCGGCGAGTTCGGCCCGCCCGGCTCCGGCGACACCACCGGATACGTGCCCGCGGGCAGTTTCGGGAACTACTCGGACGACGACTTCGTCAAACCGGGCAAGGGCCGCCGATGGCTGAAGCGGTCGTTCTACAGCGTGCTCACGCTCGCCGTGATCGGCGGCGGCCTCTACGGCGGCTACCGCTGGACGCAGACGCAGTACTACGTCGGCGTCAACGACGCGCACATCGCGCTGTACCGCGGGATCAGCCAGGACCTGGCCTGGCTGAAGCTGTCGAAGGTGGAGAAGGACCACCCCGAGATCGAACTCAAGTACCTGCCGCCGTACCAGCAGAAGCAGGTGAAGGCGACCATCGCCGCGGGCGGACTCGCCTCCGCCCAGAACAAGGTGCAGGCCCTCGGGGTACAGGCGTCCGCGTGCAAGAAGCAGCAGCAGCGCGAGGACGCCGAGGCGAACAACAACGCCAAACCCCAGTCGGGCCAGGCGAAGGGCATCACGGGAACCACCCGGGCGGCCCTCACGTCCAAGGCATCGCCGACGCCCGGCGCGTCGGCATCGACGGGGACCCCGTCGACGTCCCCGTCCACGACCCCGTCCGCGACCCCCAGCCCCGGCCCCAGCCTCTCGGAGGATGAGCAGAAGGTCGTCTCGCTGTGCGGTAAGCAGTAGGCAAGCCGTGAGAGGCCCCGTCACACGATGAGCAGTACAACCAACCCGCCGACGCACCACACGTCCACGATCGGCTCCATCGGCGCGCCGAGCCGCCGCAACACCGAACTCGCCCTGCTGGTGTTCGCGGTCGTCATCCCCGTGTTCGCCTACGCCAACGTGGGCCTCGCCATCGACGACCACATCCCGTCGGGCCTGCTGAGCTACGGCCTGAGCCTCGCCGCCATGGCCGCCGTCGCCCACCTCGCCATGCGGAAGTTCGCCGCGTACGCCGACCCCCTGCTGCTGCCGCTGGCCACCCTCCTCAACGGCCTCGGACTGGTCTGCATCTGGCGACTGGACCAGTCGAAGCTGCTCCAGTCACTGCCCAACTTCGCCCCGGCCGCACCGCGCCAGCTGCTGTACACCGCACTGGCCATCGCCCTGTTCGTCGCCGTGCTGTTCTTCCTCAAGGACCACCGCGTCCTGCAGCGCTACACCTACATCTCCATGTTCGGCGCGCTGGTCCTGCTCGTCCTGCCGCTGGTGCCCGGCCTCGGGGCCAACATCTACGGCGCCAAGATCTGGATCAGGGTCCCCGGCATGGGCTCCCTGCAGCCCGGAGAGTTCGCGAAGATCGTCCTCGCCATCTTCTTCGCCGGCTACCTCATGGTGAAGCGGGACGCCCTGGCCCTGGCCAGCCGCCGCTTCATGGGCCTGTACCTGCCGCGCGGCCGCGACCTCGGACCCATCCTGGTCGTCTGGGCGATCTCGATCCTCATCCTGGTCTTCGAGACCGACCTCGGCACCTCGCTGCTGTTCTTCGGAATGTTCGTCGTCATGCTGTACGTCGCCACCGAGCGCACCAGCTGGATCGTCTTCGGTCTGCTGATGTCCGCGGCCGGCGCGGTCGGCGTGGCGAGCTTCGAACCGCACGTCCAGCAGCGTGTCCAGGCCTGGCTCGACCCGATGAAGGAGTACACGCTCAGCCAGCAGGGCGTGGTCGGCCACACCGAGCAGTCGATGCAGGCCCTGTGGGCGTTCGGCTCCGGCGGCACCCTCGGCACCGGCTGGGGCCAGGGCCACTCCGACCTGATCAAGTTCGCCGCCAACTCCGACTTCATCCTCGCCACCTTCGGCGAGGAACTGGGCCTCGCCGGCATCATGGCGATCCTGCTGATCTACGGGCTCATCGTGGAGCGCGGCGTACGCACCGCCCTCGCCGCCCGCGACCCGTTCGGCAAGCTCCTCGCCGTCGGCCTGTCCGGCGCCTTCGCACTCCAGGTGTTCGTCGTCGCCGGCGGTGTGATGGGCCTCATCCCGCTGACCGGTATGACCATGCCGTTCCTCGCCTCCGGCGGATCCTCCGTGCTGGCCAACTGGACACTGATCAGCATCCTGATCCGCATCAGCGACACCGCCCGCAGACCCGCGCCCGCCCCCGCAGCCAACCCCGACGCCGAGATGACCCAGGTGGTCCGCCCGTGAACAAGCCCCTGCGCCGGATCGCGATCTTCTGCGGCCTGCTGGTCCTCACCCTGCTGATCCGCGACAACTACCTCCAGTACGCCAAGGCCGACAGCCTGCGCGAGGACCCCCACAACCGCCGCGTCACCATCGCCCGCTACTCCACCCCGCGCGGCGACATCATCGTCGACGGCAGCCCGATCACCGGGTCCACCGAGAACACCAAGTCCGGCGTCAACGACCTGAAGTACAAGCGCACCTACAAGAACGGCGACATGTGGTCGCCGGTCACCGGGTACGCCTCCCAGGCGTTCGGCGCCAACCAGCTGGAGTCCCTCGAGGACGGTATCCTCACCGGCAACGACGACCGGCTCTTCTTCCGCAACACCCTCGACATGTTCACGGGCAAGCAGAAGCAGGGCGGCAACGTCGTCACCACCCTCAACGCCTCCGCCCAGAAGGCCGCCTGGAACGGTCTGAAGGCCCAGGGCGGCAAGGGCGCCGTCGTCGCCCTCGAACCGTCCACCGGCAAGATCCTCGCCCTGGCCTCGTACCCGTCGTACGACCCGTCCGTCTTCGCGGGCAACACGGACACCGACGCCAAGGCGTGGCAGAAGCTCCAGAAGAAGTACGACCCGAGCGACCCGATGCTGAACCGGGCGCTGCGCGAGACCTACCCGCCGGGCTCCACCTTCAAGGTGGTCACCGCCTCGGCCGCACTGGAGAACGGCCTCTACACCTCGGCGGACCAGGCCACCGACTCGCCGCTGCCCTATGTGATGCCCGGCACCACGACCGAGCTCAAGAACGAGGGCAACATCCCCTGCAAGAACGCGACCATGCGGACCGCGCTCAGGGTCTCCTGCAACACCGTCTTCGGCAAGATCGGCGCCGACCTCGGCAACGACAAGATGCTCGCCGAGGCCAAGAAGTTCGGCTTCACCTCCGAGCAGTTCACCCCGGTCCGCTCCAGCGCCTCCGTGTTCTCCAGCGACATGAACAAGTCGCAGACCGCGCTGTCGTCGATCGGCCAGTACAACACCGCCGCCACCCCGCTGCAGATGGCCATGGTCGCCTCCGCCGTCGCCAACGGCGGCAAGCTGATGAAGCCGTACATGGTCGACTCGCTCCAGTCCTCCAACCTCGACTCCGTCTCCAAGACCGAACCGCAGGAGCTGAGCCGGCCGCTGTCCGCCGAGCACGCACAGATCCTGCAGTCGATGATGGAGACGGTCGTCAAGGACGGCACCGGCAAGAACGCCCTGATCAACGGCGTCACCGTGGGCGGCAAGACCGGTACCGCCCAGCACGGCGTCGAGAACAGCAAGAACCCGTACGCCTGGTTCATCTCCTACGCCAAGCTCGGCGACGGCAGCACGCCGGTCGCCGTGGCCGTGGTCGTGGAGGACGAGAACGCCAACCGCGGCGACATCTCCGGCGGCGGCCTCGCCGCCCCGATCGCGAAGAACGTGATGCAGGCGGTCATCAACTCCAAGAAGTGACACGGCTCACGTCCGCTTCACATCGGTGCACGTTGCGATACCGGTCCTGTATCGGGTCACGCGCTTGGCCAAGTCACAGGAAACGATCCGGGTACCGTAGGCCCGGACGGCAGCCTCCGGCAGCACGCCCTGTGCCGACCGGGACCGACGGAGAGGGCTGGTAGGTAGCTTATGGAAGAGCCGCGTCGCCTCGGCGGCCGGTACGAGCTGGGCCAGGTGCTCGGCCGTGGTGGCATGGCCGAGGTCTACCTCGCTCATGACACCCGCCTCGGCCGCACCGTGGCGGTGAAGACGCTGCGCGTGGACCTCGCGCGCGACCCGTCCTTCCAGGCCCGGTTCCGCCGGGAGGCCCAGTCGGCCGCCTCGCTCAACCACCCCGCGATCGTCGCGGTCTACGACACGGGCGAGGACTACATCGACGGGGTCTCCATCCCGTACATCGTGATGGAGTACGTCGAAGGGTCCACCCTGCGCGAACTCCTGCACAGCGGACGCAGACTCCTGCCTGAGCGCTCGATGGAGATGACCATCGGCATCCTCCAGGGCCTGGAGTACGCCCACCGCAGCGGCATCGTCCACCGGGACATCAAGCCGGCCAACGTCATGCTGACGCGCACCGGCCAGGTCAAGGTGATGGACTTCGGCATCGCCCGCGCCATGGGCGACTCCGGGATGACGATGACCCAGACCGCGGCGGTCATCGGCACCGCGCAGTACCTCTCGCCGGAACAGGCCAAGGGCGAACAGGTCGACGCACGCTCCGACCTCTACTCGACGGGCTGTCTGCTGTACGAACTGCTGACGGTCCGTCCGCCGTTCGTGGGCGACTCCCCGGTCGCCGTCGCCTACCAGCACGTCCGCGAGGAACCCCAGCCGCCGAGCGTCTTCGACCCGGAGATCACGCCCGAGATGGACGCGATCGTCCTGAAGGCGCTGACCAAGGACCCGGACTACCGCTACCAGTCCGCCGACGAGATGCGCGCCGACATCGAGGCGTGCCTCGACGGCCAGCCGGTCGCGGCCACCGCCGCCATGGGCTCCGTCGGCTACGGCGGCTACCCGGACGACCAGGCGACCACCGCCCTGCGCGCCACCGACGCCGGCGCCACCTCGATGCTGCCCCCGATGAACCCGGACGACGGCGGCTACGGCTACGACGAGCGCCCCGACCGGCGACGCCAGAAGAAGAACAACAACACCTCGACGATCCTGCTGGTCGTCGCGGGCGTCCTGGTCCTCATCGGCGCCATCCTGATCGGCAAGTGGATCTTCAGCGGCGGCGGTGCCGGCGACAGCAGCGTCTCCGTCCCCAACTTCGTCGGACAGACCAAGGCCGAGGCACAGCAGCAGGCCTCGAACGTCGACCTCGTCCTGGCGTTCACCAGCAAGGCCTGCGACAGCCAGCCCAAGGGCAAGATCTGCTCGCAGGACCCGGCCGCGCAGACCCAGGCCAAGAAGAACGACACGATCAACCTGGTGGTCTCCACCGGCGCGCCCAAGGTCCAGGTGCCGAGCGTGATCGGCCTGAGCCTGGACGACGCCCAGTCGAAGCTGGAGGGCGACGACTACAAGTTCGTCGTCAAGACCAAGACCCGGGAGTCCACCGAGGACCCGAACACCGTCCTCGACCAGACGCCGATCGGCGGCAAGGAAGTCCAGAAGGGCTCCACCATCACGCTGACGATCGCCAAGGCCGCGGAGAAGTCCACGGTCCCGGACGTCTCCAACAAGACCTGCGACGAGGCCAAGGCCCAGATGACGCAGAACAACCTCGTCGGGAACTGCACCGAGGTGGAGACCCAGGACTCCAACCTGGACGGCAAGGTCGTCTCGACGACACCTGGCGCCGGCACCCAGGTCGACAAGAACTCGACCGTGCAGATCCAGATCGGCAAGCTCAAGCAGCAGGAGCAGACCCAGGTACCCACCGTGGTGACCCAGACCCTGAAGAACGCCAAGAAGGCGCTCGAGCAGGCCGGCCTCACGGTCGGCACCGTCACCGGCTCCCAGGACGACAACTCCATCGTCGTGAGCGCCGACCCGGGCCAGGGCAACACGGTGAACAAGGGAAGCGCGGTCAACCTGACCACCGTCCAGACCGGTGGCAACAACAACGGCGGCGGCGGCTTCTTCGGAGGCAACAACGGCTGACGCCACACATCCACGACGTGGGCCCCTGCCGGGATGCGGACCTCCCGGCAGGGGCCCACGGCGTTCCCGGCGGGACGGCGCCCGCGATCACGCCCGCGATCGCACGGCAGTTCTTGCGCCAATCGTGTCTTCCCCCCACCAGCACTCGTTGATCGGATGGGGTGGGGAATCGGATCTCCGCCCCGGCTGTACGGCCACGGCACGATCCGAGGGGAAAAAATGATCAACGAAACGGTGCTGCTGGAATCGAAGACCCTGCGCGACAGCGTCCTGGACCGCACGCACGTCCTCGACAAGGTGAAAGCCCTGTCCCTGCTGCCGGACGGCATGCATGTGACGACGGCGATGGTCGCGGCCTACTTCGAGGTCACCGCCGACACCGTCCGGCAGGTCAAGGCACGGCACCACGACGAGCTCACCCACAACGGAATGATGACGCTCCAGGGCTCTGAACTGGCACGATTTAAGCGTGACATCCTGTCACGCTATCCCGGAAGTTATCCACAGCCCCGGTCGAGCCTCACTCTCTACTCCCGCCGAGCCGTCCTCAACATCGCCATGCTGCTCCGGGACAGCACCGTCGCGCAGGAGGTACGCGTGTACCTCCTGGACATGGAGTACCTGGCGCGCACACAGCCTGTGGAAAACTCGGGAAACCCGTCCCGGCCGGACACCCGCTCCCTCGACGACCGCATCGACCAGCGCATCACCCAGGTCCTCGGCACCACCGTCGTCCCCCTGTTCAACGCGCTGATCGAGACCTCCGGCGAGCACCGGAGGGAGCTGATCTCGTTGCGCGCGGACGTCCAGCGGGTCGAGCACCGGCTCACACAGCACCACGCCCGGCTGCGGCGGCTGGAGGCCCTGCGGGCGGACCGGGCCGTCGCCGGGGGCATGGCGTCCCTGGACGTCATGAACGGCCGCGAGTTCGAGCAGCATGTCGCGGCCCTCCTGCGCCGCGACGGCTGCGCCGAGGTGGCCGTCCAGGGCGGTCACCGGGACCGCGGGGTAGACATCGCGGCCCGTACGGCCGACGGCCGGCGTGTCGCCGTCCAGTGCAAGAGGTTCGCCGCGCACAGCTCGGTCGGCAGCGCGGACGTCCAGAGGTTCATCGGCTCGGCCAAGGTCCTGCACCGCGCCGACGTGGCCCTCTTCGTGGCCACCTCCCCCTTCACCCGGGACGCCCTCGCCCTGGCGGCCGAGTGCGGTATCACCGCGGTGCACCGCGGGCTGCTGGAAAGGTGGAACGCCGGAACAGCCCTGCAGGTCCTGCAGGACCTGCGGTGACGGTCATACCCCGGGTGCTGTCCAAAGGGCCCGAAGTCGCAAAGAGAGGTTGCGGCTTCGGGCCCGGCTCATGTGCGCCGTGGTGTCAGCGCAGTTCCTTCGGCGGGGTCCGCCTGCTGTCGACCTTGTCGACGCGGACCAGTTCGCCCCAGACCACGTAGCGGTAGCGGGAGGTGTAGACGGGGGTGCAGGTCGTCAGGGTGATGTAGTGGCCCGGCTTCTTCCTGCCGGACTCCTCGGGCACCTGGGCCAGGACCTGGACGTTGTACTTCGAGGTCTCCGGGAGGATGTCGTAGACCTTGTAGACGTACCACTTGTCCCTGGTCTCGAAGACGACCGCGTCGCCCTTCCTGACCTTGTCGATGTTGTGGAACTTGGCGCCGTGGCCGTCACGGTGCGCGGCGAGGGTGAAGTTGCCGTCCTTGCCGGTCGTGGGGAGGGCCGATTTCACCGGATCGGTGTAATACCCGGCGACGCCGTCGTTGAGGACCTCCGTCGAGGTGCCCTTCTCGACCAGCACCTCCCCGTTCTTCATGGACGGCACGTGCAGGAACCCGACGCCGCCCTTGACGTCGAGCGCGCCCGGCCCCGAACTGCCGCCGTGCGCCCAGGTGTCGCGGACCTCGTCGCCCTGCTTGTCGGCCGCCCGGTCGGCGATCACGTTCGTCCACCACAGGGAGTACACGACGAACAGACCGAGGACCAGGCCCGCGGTGATGAGGAGTTCGCCGAACACGCTCACCGCCGTCGCGATCCGGCCCGGCCGGTGACGCCCCGGCCCCTCGGGAGACCCGGGCCCGGCGGTGTGTCCGTGCCGGTCCGTGCCGTCGGTGGTCGCTGCCACGTTCATCTGCCCCTACTCGACGAGCGCATCCGGCTTGCCCTTGCTGCGCGGCCGTTCCTCGACCATCTTGCCCCAGACGATCATCCGGTACTTGCTGGTGAACTCCGGCGTGCACGTGGTCAGCGTGATGTAGCGGCCGGGTCCGGTGAAGCCCGAGCCTTTCGGGACGGGGTCCAGCACACTCGTGTTGCTGGGCGGCGTCACCGGCAGGATGGACGCCATCTTGTAGACGTAGTACGTGTCCTGCGTCTCCACCACGATGGCGTCGCCGGGCTTGAGCCGGTTGATGTAGCGGAACGGCTCGCCGTGCGTGTTGCGGTGGCCCGCGAGGCCGAAGTTCCCCGTCCTCGCGTCCGGCATGGCCGTGTTGAGGTCGTCCTCGCCGTAGTGGCCGACCATGCCCTTGTCCAGGACCTTGGTCTTGCTGGTGCCCTCGGCGATCGGCACCACCACATCGAGCTTGGGGATGTGCAGAATGGCGAAACCCTGCCCGGGCGCGAAGGTGCCGGGGGCCCGTTTTCCGCTCGCCCAGTCGTCCTGCAGCTGGTGCGCCTCGCTGCCGGCCTGCGCGTGCGCGCGGACGTTCGTCCACCACAGCTGGTAGGTGACGAACAGCAGCATCAGCACGCCGGTGGTGATGAACACCTCGCCGATGACCCGGCTGGCCAGCACACCGGCGCCGGGTTTGTTCGCCCGGGCGCGGCGGCGGGCCTCCACACGGGAGAGGGGGGCGGCCGGGACGCCGTCGCCCGCGCTCCGGCCCGACGGCTGCCCCGACGGCTGCCCCGGTGACTGGTCCGGTGGCTGTTCCGGTGCCCTGCTGCCCGGGCCGCCATGGCGCCCGTGACGGCGCTTGGCGGCCTTTCTGCGGGCCGCCCGGCCGCCGGGTGGGGGTGGCGTGGCGGAAGCGTCCGAAGGGGCCTCAGAGGCGGACGGAGGCGGTTCGTCCTCGTCGACGGGCGGCGGTGCGGGGGGAATCCGCAGCGCCATCGTCTCCTCGTGGAGATGCGGCTGCGATTGCTGCTGCGGCTGCGGCGGGGTCTCGCCGTACCCGGCCTCGAACGCGCCGGGCTGCTCGTACGGCAGGGTGCCGTACGAGGTCCCCGTCTCGCGCTCGGGGCGCAGCGCGGTCACGCCGTGGCCCTGCCCACCACCGGGGCGAGCCCCGCCGACCTCGCCACCGCTTCCTGGTCGCCGCACTCCACCAGCCAGTTGGCCAGCATCCGGTGGCCGTGCTCGGTCAGCACCGACTCGGGGTGGAACTGCACGCCCTCGACGGGCAGGTCCCGGTGGCGCAGGCCCATGATGATGCCGTCGGGCGTCCGGGCGGTCACCTCGAGCTCGGACGGCACGGTGGCCGGTTCCGCGGCCAGCGAGTGATAGCGCGTCGCCGTGAACGGGGACGGCAGCCCGGCGAAAACGCCCCGGCCCTCGTGCAGCACCGGCGAGGTCTTCCCGTGCAGCAGCTCCGGCGCCCGGCCGACCACACCGCCGTACGCCACCTGCATGGACTGCATGCCCAGGCAGACGCCGAAGACGGGCACCCCGGTGGCGGCGCAGTGGCGCACCATGTCGACGCAGACGCCCGCCTCCTCGGGGGTGCCGGGGCCCGGGGACAGCAGCACGCCGTCGAAACCTCCCCCGCTCTCGGCTTCGCTCGAGCGGGAGGTGCCCCCATGGACGTACGCCGTGGACACCTCGTCGTTGCGCAGCACCTCGCACTCGGCGCCCAACTGGTACAGGTACTGGACCAGGTTGAAGACGAAGCTGTCGTAGTTGTCGACGACGAGAATGCGCGCGCTCACTGGTTGTCCACCGTCACATCGTTGAAGGGCAGCAGCGGTTCCGCCCACGGGAAGACGTACTGGAAGAGGACGTAGACCACGGCGAGGACCAGGACGAGTGAGATCAGCGCCCTCACCCACGCGTTCCCCGGCAGATGCCGCCAGATCCAGCCGTACATGCCGTCCCTTCCCTCGCACCACGGCACCGGACTCACGCCGTACCGCACCAGACTAACGGCGCAGCGCCTCCGGTTTCCCGGCCTCCACCGGCAGGGTGGAGTCCAGATGCGCCCAGGCGATCAGGCGGTGGCTGTGCCCCCACTCGGGATCGCAGGTGGTCAGCGTCAGATAGCGGCCCGCACCCCGGTACCCGGACTCACGGGGCACAGGGTCGATCACGCCCACGTCGGTGGGGACTGTTTTGTAGGGCCCTTTGTCGATCCGATACGTGAACCAGGTCGTCCCGTCGGTGAGCACCACCGCGTCACCCGGACGGAGCTCGGGGAAGTCCTTGAACGGGTCGCCGTAGGTGCGCCGGTGACCCGCGACCGCGAAGTTGCCGAGCCCGCCCAGCCGCGCGGTGCGGGTGTAGTGGGCGAGACCCTTCTGCAGCACGTCCGTGCCGGTGCCCTCCAGCACGGGTTTGTGCCATGTGAGACCGAGCCGGGGGATGTACATGATCGCGAAGGGCCTGCCGTAGTGGTACGCGGCCGGAGCCACCTGCCGCGCCGGATCCTTCGGGCTTCTCCTCGGGCTCGCGGACGAGCCGGGGCCGGCCGGCCGCACGGTGTGCTGCGTCCACTGCCGCTGGAGCCGGTCGATCTGGTCGTGCATCGCGGAATCGGCCCGCACCCCGGTCCAGAACAGCACGTACACCACGAACAGCACGATCACGCTGCCGGCGGTGATGCAGAGCTCGCTGACGGTTCTGACGATCACGCGCACCGGCAGCTCCCGTGAGGACGGCTACGTGCGAAGGGTTTACGCGCGAAGGGCCACGTGTGAAGGGCTACGTGCGAACGGCTACTCCACCGGCTTCGCGTAGTGCAGATCCACTGTGCCCGAGTAGCCCGGAAGAGTCACCGTCCCGTCATCGGTGACTTTCCAGCCGAGGCCGTAGACGTTGACGTACACCATGTAGTTCTGGATCGCCGGGGAGTCGGCGAGCGCCTTCTGCAGCGTGCCGGTGTCACCGATCGCCGTGATCTTGTACGGCGGTGAGTAGACCCGGCCCTGGAGGATCAGGGTGTTGCCGACGCAGCGCACCGCGCTGGTGGAAATCAGCCGCTGGTCCATGACCTTGATGCCCCGGGCCCCGCCCTTCCACAGGGCGTTGACGACGGCCTGGAGGTCCTGCTGGTGGATGACCAGGTAGTCGGGCTGCGGCTCGGGATAGCCGGGGAGTTTGGCGGTGGCGTTCGGCGGGGCGTCGTTCAGGGTGACGGTGACCGCCTCACCGCTGAGCGGCGCGGTGCCCGCGGTCTTCTCCAGACCGGTCAGCTTCTCGTCCTGGGTCCTGGTGCGGCCGTCGTCACCGGCGGCTGCGAGCGATTCGACGTCGCCGCGCAGGGCCGCGTTGGACTCGTCGAGCCCCTTGTTCTTGTGACTGCGTTCCTGGACCAGGTCCGACAGCTTCAGCAGGGAGGCGTCCGTACGGATGTTGGTGCCCTTGGCCGTGTTGAAACTCGTGAAGAAGAGCAGCCCGGCCAGCGCGAAGACGCCCACGGTGAGAACGCGCGCAGGACGGATCCGCCCCGTGCGTTCGGGGCTGGCACCCGTACCGGGGGAGTCGGCAGAATAGCTCAACGTACCCTTACTCTCCTTCGGCGCCGCGGAAGCACTACGCTAACCGAAGCTCGGAGGAGCGCTCAGTGTCCCCTTGTACGCTGCCCCGGACCACCCCAGTTTCCCTGCGCGGCCATGCAGCGCATCGACAGGAGAGACCCTCGTGCCGAAGTCACGTATCCGCAAGAAGGCCGACTACACGCCGCCGCCGTCGAAGCAGGCCGCTCAGATCAAGCTGGCCAATCGCGGCTGGGTCGCGCCTGTGATGCTCGCCATGTTCCTCCTCGGCCTGGCGTGGATCGTCGTCTTCTACGTGACCGACGGCTCACTCCCGATCGACCAGCTGGACAACTGGAACATCGTGGTCGGCTTCGGCTTCATCGCGGCAGGATTCGGCGTCTCCACGCAGTGGAAGTAAAGCCCGTCCACCGAGTTATCCACAGTTTCCGCAGCCCCCTGGGGACAACTCGGGCGGGCAGCGGAAAGTCTGTGGATAACTCACCTCCCGGTTGACGCCGGTACGACTGACACATCGGCTGACGGCTCTCCCAGCCCCCTGCCTGACCTGCGAAGACACGGGTCAGCGACAGGGGGCACACCTGTTCCCTGACCTATGCACAAGATCAGCGACTCACTGTGGACAACATGACCGCTCCCAGTGACCCTGTGTCTCCGACGGTGCCCCTCAGACGAGCTGCGCCGTTCTCAGCAGCGCCATCACCACGACCGCGGCCAGGACCAGCGCACAGCTTCCATACTGCACGAGCACCCGCCGCTGCCGCGAGGCGTGGACCATCGCGTAGCCGACGATGCCACCGGCCACCAGGCCGCCGATGTGCGCCTGCCAGGCGATGTGGGGCACGCCGAAGGTGATGACCAGGTTGACCACCAGAAGGGCGATCACCGGCCGCATGTCGTAGTTCAGGCGGTGCATGAGGACGGCCGTGGCGGCGAAGAGCCCGAAGATCGCGCCCGAGGCTCCGAGCGAGGGCGTGTTGGGCGGGGCGATCAGATAGGTGAGCGCGCTGCCCGCGAGCCCCGAGACGAGGAAGAGGGCGAGATAGCGGGCCCGGCCGAGGGCGGCCTCCAGCGGGCCGCCGATCCACCACAGGCTCAGCATGTTGAACAGGATGTGGATCAGACCGCCGTGCAGGAACATCGAGGTCAGCAGCCGGTAGTACTGGCCCTCCGCGACCCCTTCGAACTGCCCGGCGACGACCGCGCGGCCGAACAGCTCATAACGGGTGTCGAACGCGTCACCCATCGACTGCTGGAGCAGGAAGACGACGACGCAGACACCGATGAGGATCTTCGTGACCAGCCGGGGGTCGGCGGCCACCGTACCGCCGGCCAGGGTGCGCGGTCGGGCGTCGGCCGGCGGACGACCGGTGCCGGTTCCTCCCGAGCGGGAGCCGCCGTCGTGCACGCACTCGGGACACTGGAAGCCGACGGAGGCGTTGACCATGCACTCCGGGCAGATCGGCCTCTCGCAGCGGGCGCAGCGGACACCGGCCTCCCGGTCCGGGTGGCGGTAGCAGACCGACGGGACATGGCCGTCCTGCGGAACCTGGCCGCTGTACGGGCCCTGTGGATCGCCTGGCGCCTGGTCCATGGAATCCCCTAAGTCGTCGTTCGCACTGCGTTCGCCCTGCTCATCCTTACGGACGAGCAGGGCGAATGGTTCCCTTCGGGGATTCCGGACGCATCAGCGCCCCGGTCCGGTCCGGGCGTGTCAGCCCCGGAGCGTCCAGGTCACCGGTTCCAGGTCACCGGTTCCTGTTCGTCTCGCGCCGCTCGACGACCACCGACTCGAGGACGACGTCGTCGACCGGGTGGTGGTTGGGCAGAGTGACCGGGACACCGGCGACGGCGTCGACGACCTTCTGGCTCGCCGGGTCGGTGACCTCGCCGAAGATGGTGTGCTTGCGGTTGAGCCAGGCCGTCGGGGCGACGGTGATGAAGAACTGGGAGCCGTTGGTGTTCGGTCCCGCGTTGGCCATGGCGAGCAGATAGGGCCGGTCGAAGCGCAGGTCGGGGTGGAACTCGTCCGCGAACTCGTAGCCGGGTCCGCCGAGGCCGGAGCCCAGCGGGTCACCGCCCTGGATCATGAAACCGCTGATCACCCGGTGGAAGAGGGTGCCGTCGTAGAGCCGGTTCGTGCCCTTGACCCCGGTGGCCGGGTCGGTCCACTCACGCTCGCCCTGGGCGAGCTCGACGAAGTTCCTGACCGTCTTCGGCGCATGGTCCGGGAACAGCCGCACCTCGATGTCGCCGTGGCTGGTCCTCAGGGTGGCGTACAGCTGTTCGGCCACGATCTGCCTTCCGTCGTGCTCTGTGTTCCCCCCGAATGTCCCCGATCCTTCCACGGCCGGTGCCCTCCGTCGCCCGGCGACCGGAAAACCTGCCGGGAGCGTCCCCGACGGAAGCGCACGGCGGCGATCCGTGGCATTGTCGGCGACAAGGTCCCGTTGCCCTGTATTCATCCGATTGCACTGGAACGGCCGTCGATCAGTCGTCGGTCCTGTACCGCCGGGTGCGCAGCGGCCGGCCCGCTGTTGCCCCGGATGCCCGTCCGCACATGCCCGGGAGCAGTCCGCCAGGCATGATCCGCAGAAGGGCGGAAAGTCGAAATACCGTACGCCACCGAGGAGGAGGAACCCGTGACCCGCATCGACAGCGTGCGTGCCGCGACCGGTTCGGCGAAGGACAGCGTGCTGCACGCCGCGGAAGTGGTGGCGCCCTACGCCGACACGGCCAAGGACAAGGCCTCGCACTACGCGCACGAGGCACGTGTGCTCATCGCGCCCAAGGTCTCACAGGCCGCCGAACAGGCCCGCGTCCAGTACGGCGCCCATGTCGCACCCCGGCTGGAGCTGGCCCGCACCCATGTGCCGCCGATGGTCGACCAGGCGGCCCAGGAGGCCGCCGCACGCACCCTGAAGGCCGCGCGGCAGGCCGCCGACTACTCACGCCCCAAGATCGAGCAGGCCGTCGCCGCGGCCGGCCCCGTGCGCGACGAAGCCCTCGCACGGAGCGCCGCGGCACTGGTGACGCTGCGCGGCCAGGTGAGCCCCGAGGAGGTCCGCAAGCTGGCCCGCAGGCACCGGCGGCGGAATCGGGCCGGCCGTACGGTCAAGGCGGTGGCCGTACTGGGCCTGCTGGCCGGGGGCGCCTTCGCCGTATGGAAGTGGTGGGACAAGCAGGCCAACCCGGACTGGCTGGTCGAGCCGTCGGCCGCGACGGAAGTACCCGAGTCGGGCGCCCGGCTGAGCTCGGTGGACGGCAGCGACCCCGCCGCGCTCGATCCCGAGGTGGTGGCCAAGGAGGCCCAGGAGGACGCCGCCCACCGCGAAGAGGGATGGTGACACGACACCGGCGGAACGCCGCTGCGGGACAGGGGACTTGAGGGTTCCCCGCCCCGCAGCGGCGTTTCACACAAAGGGGTGATGTTTCACGTGGAACATCACGAGGTGCCGCTCCCTCACGACCGGACCGTCCGCGCCGACAGGTAATGCTTTGCTGAAGCGACCATCCGCGGCAGTCATGCATGGTCAAAACCGAAAAAGAGACCTCAGTGCAAACCGCTGCAATCTTCGCGTGGCTACTGAGCACCGAGAACGACGATGCCCCCGGTGGCGCGGCTGCGCGGACCGGGGGCATCTCGGCTGTGGAGCCTAGGGGAGTCGAACCCCTGACATCTGCCATGCAAAGACAGCGCTCTACCAACTGAGCTAAGGCCCCAAAGGGAAACGTCCGGACGGGCACGGAACATACCCGCGGGCGTCGCAGACCAGCGTACCGGGTCACCCCCGGGATCTCGCAAAAAAGTTAGGGCTCCCCGTAGTCGACCACTCTCCGTAAGATGCTCGTCGTGGTTCGCTGAAGCGAACCACGGTTTTGGGGAAGCGATGGGGAGACGCAATGGACGCCGCACAGCAGGAAGCCACCGCACGAGCGCGGGAGCTGCAGCGGAACTGGTACGGGGAGCCGTTGGGGGCGCTCTTCCGTAAGCTCATCGACGATCTGGGGCTCAACCAGGCCCGGCTCGCCGGAGTGCTGGGGTTGTCCGCTCCGATGCTGTCGCAGCTGATGAGCGGCCAGCGGGCGAAGATCGGCAATCCCGCGGTGGTCCAGCGGGTGCAGCAGCTGCAGGAGCTGGCGGGGCAGGTCTCGGACGGCAGCGTGAGCGCGGCCGAGGCCACCGAACGGATGGAGGAGATCAAGAAGTCGCAGGGCGGCTCGGTGCTGAGCAACACCACGCAGACGACCAGTGGTTCGGGGGCGCCCACGGTCAAGCGGGTGGTCCGCGAGATCCAGTCGCTGCTCCGCTCGGTCGCCGCCGCGGGGGACATCATCGACGCGGCGGAAACCCTCGCCCCGTCCTACCCGGAACTGGCAGAGTTCCTCCGGGTCTACGGCGCCGGCCGCACCTCGGACGCCGTGGCGCACTACCAGTCCCACCAGAACTGACCCGTGGGGCCCGGCCGTCGCGGGGGCGGCGGCCGGGCCGCGCGGTTTCCGGCGGGTTCGCCACGCGGTTTCCGGCGGCTCCCCGGAGGCAAGGCAAGGGGGTAGCCGAAGGGGGAGGAGCGACGCACGGCCATGGGTGAGGTCTTCGCCGGCCGGTACGAACTGGCCGATCCGATCGGACACGGCGGTGTGGGTGCCGTGTGGCGTGCCTGGGACCGGCGGAGGCGCCGTTATGTCGCCGCCAAGGTGCTCCAGCAGCGCGACGCGCACTCCCTCCTGCGTTTCGTACGGGAGCAGGCATTACGCATCGACCACCCTCATGTGCTCGCACCCGCGAGCTGGGCCGCCGACGACGACAAGGTCCTGTTCACCATGGATCTGGTGGCGGGCGGCTCGCTGGTCCACCTGGTCGGGGACTACGGCCCCCTGCCGCACCCGTTCGTCTGCACCCTGCTCGACCAGCTGCTGTCCGGGCTCGCCGCAGTGCACGCGGAGGGCGTGGTGCACCGGGACGTCAAGCCCGCCAACCTGCTGCTCGAAGCCACCGGTACGGCACGGCCCCGGCTCAGACTGTCCGACTTCGGCATCGCGATGCGGCTGGGCGAGCCGCGGCTGACGGACACCAACCTGGTGGTCGGGACGCCCGGTTACATCTCGCCCGAGCAGATGATGGGCGCCGAACCCGACTTCGCGGCCGACCTGTTCGCGGTGGGTCTTGTCGCCCTGTATCTGCTGGAGGGCGCCAAGCCTGACACCAAGGCTCTCGTGCAGTACTTCGCGGAGCACGGGACGCCGGGGGCGCCCAAGGGCATCCCGGAGCCGCTGTGGGAGGTCGTGGCCACGCTCCTCCAGCCGGACCCGCAGGCCCGGTTCCGCACGGCGACGGGGGCGCGCAAAGCGCTCGCCGCGGTCCGGGAACTGCTGCCGGAACCGGGACCCGACGACGAACTGATCGAGATCTTCGACCAACTGGGCCCGCTGCCTGCCGGGTTCGGCGCGGACGGACCTGTCGGCAAGGACCCTCCGGCGGACGGCGGGGACACGGGCGGCGCTGCTGAGGCCCAGGGCGCGGAGCCGCTGCACGGAGGCGGCACGGCAGGATCCGTACGGCCCCTCCCGTCAGAACCGCCCGCCCCACCCGTACCGCCGGGTGCGCCCGTCCCACCGGGTGCGCTGGGACCACCTGGTCCGCCCGGGCCGCCTTCCGGGGCATCGGGACCGCCCGGCCCGGCCATGCCGCAGGGGCCAGGCACATCGTCCTCGGAATCTTCGGGGTCTTCGGGGTTTTCGCAGTCGGTGCCCGCGCAACCCTCTTCCCCTGCGGCCCCCGCCCCCGCGGGGCCGGCCATGTCGGACACCGGAAGCTTCCACCTGCCGCCGCCCCGGCCCACCACGTCACCGGCCGGCCGGTCCACGGCCTCACCGCACCCTCCGATCCGGCTTTCCCCTCAACCGGGCACCCTCCTCCCTCCCGCCGACCCCGAGAAGGCGCCCGTCACACCGCCCACCCGGCCGCAGACCGAGCCCCCGGCCGCGGCGCCCTGGCCCGGTCAGGAGCCGCGGGCCGAGGTCCCCACCGCCCCGTACACCGCCCAGGTACCCGCGGCACCGTGGCCCGGGGCACCACCGCAGCCACCCCCACACCTGTCGCTGTCGGCACCGGTGCCGGCACCGGCAGCACGGCCGCACGGGCGGTCACGGCCGGCGCGGGGGACGCGCCGGGGCCGCCGCAGGCCGGGCCCGCCCGCCGGGGTCGTGGTCCCTGTCCTGCTGCTCGCTCTGGCCTGTTACGCCGTCGGCTTCTGGGCACTGGCCCGTCTCTAGGGCACCCGTGCCGCCCTGCGCCGTGCGATCACCGTCCACACACCGAGGCCGAGAAGCAGCGCCGTCCCGGCTCCGATACCGCCCGCTGCCAGTGCCACCGGGGCCGGACGACGGCCGTCGCGGGCATCGATGTCACCGGTACCGGTACCGCCGGTGCCGCCGGTACCGGCTGCGGCGGCCTCCCGGTCGCGGGCGCTCACCTCGAACACGCCGGACGGTACCGGCGCGCCGTCGTAGGCGGGCCCGGACGCGGGCGAGCCGCGGAGTCCCACCCGCAGCGTGACCTCGAACGGGCCGGTTCCGAAGGAGTCGGCCATCCGCGCGCCGAGATGGACGACGAGGTAGTAGGACCCCGCGAACCGCATCCCGCTCACCTGGTCGAGGACGGCCTGGCGGTTGCCGTAGCCGACCGGTGGCAGGGGGTCGAGGGCGACGGCCTTGCGGACACCGCTGTAGCCGAGGGCGGCGTCGGTGACGGGCCCGCGCGCGGGGTTGTCCAGGTCCAGGTCGAGCGCACCGCTCACATAGCCGTGGCCGTCGGCCGCGTCGCTCAGCTCGGCCTCGGCCGACAACTGCTGTCCCCAGTCGACCGGAACCTTGTAGAACAGCGTCTGTCCCGGCCGGAGACCGACCCGCCACACGCCCGGCCCCAGAGCCCTGGCCCCGCTGTACCCGGAGCCGCCGCCCCGGGTACGGGCCTCGCCCGTGACCGGTTCGGGCGAGGAGGAGTCCCAGGAGCCCGGCGTCCCGGTCCCGGAGGACGCCGAGGCGGTCTCGAGGGGGGGCTCGGAGACGGGCCAGAGTTCGAGTCCCCAGTCGTCCGGCGAGGATCCGGACGAGTCACGGCGCTCGACGACCACGTAGTACGTCCCGGCGGTCCGGCACAGGGTCTTGCCGGGCGCCACCTCGCGCGCCGCGAGCGCCGTGACGGGACGCGGGCTGCCTCCGGCGCCGTAGGACGCGCTGGAGAAGGAACAGGGTCCGCCGCTCGCGTCCTGCATGGAGACCTTGATGCCGTCGGTGGCGGAGACGGTGGCACCGGCCGGCGGTATCGCGGTGACGGAGGTGTACGTCGTGGTGGTGGCGTCGAGGTCGAGGCGGTAATAGACCTTGCCGCCCTTGGATATCGAACTCCTGTATGTCGTGCCCGGTTCGAGCGTAGCCGCGTCCGCCGCCGCCGTCGCTCCGCCGATCGGGTGAGCCCCGGGGGCATACGCATAGGTACCGCCGACGCCCGCCGTGCCCGCCGCACCCGCCGGTGCGGCGGAGAACGCGGAGAGTAAGGCCGTGAGGACGGCGACGCATCCCGAGGCCGCCCTGCGCGTCCCGCCGCACGCCGCCCGGCGCCCCGGCCCCCAGGAGCACAGCCCCCAGAACAACGGCCTCCGGGACCACGGCCTCTGCCGCGTCGCCGTCCACAGCCTCGTGGTCCACAGCCTCGCCGTCCCTCGCCACGCCGTACGCCGCCGCCCCATCGCCCGCCGCCCCTCGTCGTCGCCGTGTCCCCGGCCGCCCTCGCCGTTTCAGCAGCAGTGGCCACCGTGGTCGTCGCCGTCACGGCCGCCCGTGGCCGCCCTCGCCCGGACCGCCGTCCATCCTGCCCCGGGCAGCCCGCGTCCCGCACGGGCCCCGGACAACACGAAGCCCCGACCGCGAGGCGGCCGGGGCTTGTTCAGAACCGGATGTCTGCTGTGGTCAGGAACCCGTGGGCACGGAGTCGGTCGCCTCCGTCCACAGATCCTGCTCGGCGCGATCCGCCTGGATCTGGCGGTACACGAGGAGCCCGCCGATGGCGGCCAGTGCGACCAGGAGAAGCTTCTTCACCGCGCGACCTCGTCTTTCCTTGACGTAGGGGACCTCTGGCGCCCGACTATACACACCGGCCGATATCGGCCGGTGACCTGCGCGAGGCCCCGGCCCGGGCCCGGGCGCGAGCCCTGACGGCCGCCCGGGGAACGGCCGTTGCCACCCCGTCCGGAGGGTGATCGCACCCCGACGCAACGTCACTTCCCGCCCCTCTTCCTCCCTCTTCCTCCCCGTCCTCCGCCGCTTCACGGCCCAGGCGGCCCCGTGCGACCAACCGGGTGGTGTTCATCCGAAGATCGACGCGCCACGGGCGTCGGTCCACCACTTCGCACGCCTCATACACATCATGAGGAAAGTACGCAAATCGCCCAACCTGAAAGCGAGGGGACATGGCCGCCCAGAACAAGGTCATGAAGCTGTGGACCAGCTTGATCACCGCTCTCCTGGCGCTGTGCACGGCGCTCGGACTCATCACGACGACCGCCGCCACCGCCGCGGCCCGGACCGAGCCGGCACACGAGGGCACCGCGCACGCCAAGCGACCCGCGCCGAGGAATCCCACCGTCCACCACCGCGTTCCCCGCGCCAGGGCACTGCCCCCGACGATGAAGCAGCGCATCGGAGCCGAAGCCCACGGAAAGTCCCCCAGCTGCCGCCACCGCCCGCTCGGCGACGCCACGGAGGCGGAGGAAGCGGCGACCGGACCGGAAGCCAGGATCCCCGCTCAGGCCCAGGCCCAGACACTCCAGCGCTGCTGACCGGCACCTCGCCCCGGTGACCCCCACGGCGCCGTACGACATGGCACCGCCTGCCCCTCCGCAGACGTGACACCGCTCGTCACTCCGCAGACACTCCTTGCCTTTCCGTAGACGTGACACCCCTTGCCTTTCCGCAGACGTGACACCGACGGCCATTCCCACCACGACGTAACGGCGATCTTGCGTACCGCACGTACAGACCTCCGGCCCCGCGGGCCGGAGGCCGTCGCCGTCCCCGGCCCCTTCGCCTCTCCACCGCCCGCTCCTCCACCGCCCCGCCTCATCAACTCCTCTGCACAGCACGTACGCTGAGGCGGTGTCAAAGGCGTACGAGGGCCCGCAACGGCGCGTCATCACCGTCGTCACCGCTGTGCACGCCCCCTCGGCACGGTTTCTGCCCGAGGCCTACGCCTCCCTGTGCGCGCAGCGCCTCCCGGACGGCTGGGAGTGGCGCTGGCTGATACAGGAGGACGGCGCCACCGACGCCGTACGCCCCCACGTTCCCGACGACACGCGGGTCACGTTCCACCAGGGGCGCCCCGGTGGTCCCGGTGTGGCGCGCACGATCGCCCTGGCGAACGCCGACGGCTCGTACGTGAAGATCCTGGACGCCGACGACCTGCTCACCCCCGGGGCCCTGGCCCGCGACCTCGCCGTCCTGGAGGCCGACCCGGAGATCGGGTGGACGACCTCCCGCGCCCTCGACCTGCTGCCCGACGGCTCGACGGCCGGATTCCCCGGCGATCCTGCGGAAGGACCGGTCGAGTACGGCACCGTCCTCGGCCACTGGCGGGCGAACGGCTTCCGCGCCCCCGTCCACCCGGCGACCCTGTGCGTCCGCCGCGACCTGCTCCTGGCACTCGGCGGCTGGATGGCGCTGCCCGCCTCCGAGGACACGGGTCTGCTGCTCGCGCTCAACGCCGTCAGCCGGGGCTGGTTCACCCGGCAGGCCGGGCTCCTCTACCGCAAGTGGGACGGTCAGGCGACAGGACAGCCCTCCCACGTGGACCCCGCCGAACGCGCGGCCCGTGCGGCGGTGGCGGAGGCCAGGGCCGGAGCACTGGCGGACCTCGGCTGGCGGTACCCGGAGCGCTGACGCCTCAGGGAAGCGTCTCCGCGTCCACCCGGGAGAAGATCAGGTCACTCTCCCCGGTGACGGGACCGCGCCAGCGCACCGGGGCCACGGGCGGCCGGCTCAGGGCGCGCGGATAGCTGCCGGGGGAGTAGTCGTTCGCCAGGCGGTACACATGGAACCCGGCGTCGGCCATGGTGCGCAGCAGGTCCGAGGCGCGGTCACCGAGCCGGGCCATCCGGTCCGGGGTCACCTCGACGGTGATCTCGGCGTCGGGCCGCAGCCGGTCCAGCACGGGGGCGAGACCGCGTACGGCGCTTCCCTCCGCGCCCTCCACATCGATCTTGATCACCCGGGCTCGGGCGATCTCCTCCGGCTCCAGCAGCTCGGCCAGCGGCCGGGCCTCGATCGCGAACGTGGCCTCGGCGGGCCCGTCGTAGGGAACGATGCTGTTCGCCCCCATGTTGTGGGAGCTGGCCAGTACGAAGGTCAGCGTGGTGCGACCGTCCGACACGGCGGTGTTGAGCGCGCGGATGTTGTGACAGCCGTTGAGACGGGCCTGCTGCACCAACCGGGTGTGGAAGTCGGGCGACGCCTCGATCGCCACGACCCGCCCCCGCTCCCCGACGAGCCGCGCCGCCAGGACGCTGAACACGCCCACATTGGCCCCGACGTCGACGAAGACGTCACCGGGCGCCAGCCTGCGCCGCAGCCAGTGCGTCAGGTGGGGTTCCCAGACCCCGAACAGATAGACGTACCGCTGGATCAGATCCCGGGTGTCGACGGCGAACCGCGTTCCGGCACGGGTCTCCACGACCCGCCGGCGCGGACACTCGCGCAGATACGGGTTGAGGAGTCGTACGGCGAGCGCACTCTTCCCGAGACCGCCGGGCGCCCGCCGCACATAGGCGCGCCCCAGCGTGACCAGCGTCTCCCTGACGGTACGGGCAGTGGCAGTGGCAGTGGCAGCACCTGCGCCGGAACGCGAACCGGCACCGTTCACCGCGCGGCACCGCGTCCGTCATCGGCGGAGATCCTCATCTGCGCTCCTGTCCGCGGGAGGGGAGGGCTCCGAGGGTGCCTGCCCATCCGGCACCGGCTTGAACCGGCGGCGTGCCCCGTCCCTGCGGGCCGCCCGGACCCGACCCGCCTGTCAGCGCCTGTCAGCGGGCCGCGGCCGTCGCCAGCCAGTGGGCCACCCTGCGCACGGTGGTCTCGTCGAGCCGCTCGACGAGGGCGCCCAGGGCTGCCTCGTCGTCGGGGACCAGGTCGTAGAGGCCCGCCTTGCTCAGACCGGCCATGAGCACCTGGTGACGGCGGTCGGTCATGCGTTCCGCGAGTCTCGCCGGTTCCGCCGCGCCGTTGCCGGAGGACGAGGACAGGGAAGTGCCGGGGGCGACAGAGGTGTCGGGGGCGACGGGGGCGTCGTAGCGGTGCCAGGCGCCGTCCTTCGGTCCCCACAGGGCCACCGTCACCCGGTCACGGCGCGCCCGCAGCGTCTGGGTCATCTCGCCCACCGCGTAACGGACGGGTCCCTCGTACGGGGACTCGGCCCCCGGGATCCAGGCGCCCGCGGAGGCGTCGTGGAACAGCGCCACCCAGCGCACGTCACCGGACGGCTGCGGGCTCTCGAGAGACGTTCCCACGGAGATCACTCCCTACGGCAGCGGCGGGGGTGACCGACCTTAACTGACGGTCCATCAGATAACCAGACCGGTGCAGCGCCCAAGAACCGCACACCGAAGCCGCTCACGGAACCGCACACCACGCCGTCCCCGGCGCCCGGCCCCCGCACCCCGCCGCTCGGTACCGGTCCCTCCCCTCGTGGGGACCGGTACCGAACGGTGGGGTGGTTCCAGGTGATCGTCCCCGCCCCGACTCGGGCCCCCGGCACCCGGCACCCGGATACCGCCCACCGGCCGCGCCTGCTGCAAAAGCTGACCGAGAACGTGCGGTGGCACGGACCGTCCGGACTGGCAGGGTGAGGCTGGCCTGTGTGAACGGGGCGTGACGGCACGGCTACTGCATCGAGATCCTGCCATTCCGGATCCCAGAAGAGGAGATTCCGGACTGTGGACGACGGCTTCGCCGCAGGTCAGCCCTATAAGGTGAGTTTTCCGGACCGGACGCCAGCGGCGGGAACAGTGAGGAGTGGATGCCTTGAGTTCCGGCTCAGGGGCACGCACGGCCCTGGCAGAACGTCTCGCGCTGCTGTACCGGGAGGCGGGGAATCCGCCGCTCAAGCGGGTGTCCGAGGCAGTCGTCCGGCTCCAGCGGTTCGACGAGCGGGGACGCCCCGTACGCGTGTCCGTGCAGCGGATCAGCGACTGGCGGCGGGCCAGGAACGTACCGGCACAGTTCACCGCGCTCGCAGCGGTGCTGCAGGTCCTGATCCCCGACGCCCGGCGCGCCCAGCCCACCCCCGTCTCCCCGGGCCTGTACGACCTGGCCCAGTGGCAGCTGCTGTGGGAACGGGCGATGGCGGACCCGGCCGGCGAGCATCCCGCCGCACCGACAGGGGCGGGTACGGAGCCGGAGGACGACGGCAAGGCGAACACGGCGGCCGTCACCGGTGTGTGCCCCTACCGAGGCCTCGCCCCGTACCGCCACGAGGACGCCCGCTGGTTCTTCGGCCGGGAACGCAGCACGGCCGCCCTCGTCGCCCAGCTCCGCGCGGCCGGGGCGAACGGCGGGCTGGTGATGCTGGTCGGGGCCTCGGGCGCGGGCAAGTCGTCCCTGCTGAACGCCGGGCTGGTGTCCGCCCTGCGCGGCGGCGCACTCGGCAGCGGCGCGGGGGACGAAGCCGTCCCCGGCACCGGCACCGGTGCGGACCGCGCCGGGGACCCCCGGACACCCGAGGTGCTGCAGCTCGTCCCGGGCCCCGATCCCCTCGCCGAACTGACCGCCCGTGTCCCGGACCTCGCCCCCCTCCTCCCGGTCGCCGGCACCGACACGGACAAGGACACGGACACCGACACCCCGGCCTTCGGGGACGCCGTACGGGACGCGCTCAGGGCATGGGCAGGCCGACCGGCTCCCCCGGTCGCCGGCGTCCCGGGAAACCCCCGCCCGGTGATCATCGTGGACCAGTTCGAGGAGACGTTCACCCTCTGCCAGGAGGAGGCGGACCGGCGCGCCTTCGTCCGGGTGCTGCACGCCGCCTGCACCCCCGCTCCCGGCGAGGCCTCCGGCACGGCCCCGGCCCTCGTCGTCCTCGGTATCCGCGCCGACTTCTACGAACAGTGCCTGCGCCACCCCGAACTGGCCGACGCGCTCCAGCACCGCCATATGGTCCTCGGCCCGCTGACCAGCGCGGAGCTGCGCGAAGCGGTGACCGCCCCGGCCAGGGCCGTGGGACTCGAACTCGAACCGGGCCTGGCCGAACTGATCCTGCGGGAGGTGAGCGCGGACGGGTCGCACGGCGGCCACGACGCCGGGATGCTGCCCCTGCTGTCCCACGCCCTGCTCGCCACCTGGCAGCGACGCAAGGCGGGCCGCCTGACACTGGCCGGGTACCGCGCGGCCGGCGGCATCCAGGGCGCCGTGGCGGCGACCGCCGAACGGGCCTGGTCCCGGCTCGACCCGGCGGCCCGTACGGCGGCTCGGCTGCTGCTGCTCAGGCTGGTACGGCTGGGCGAGGACACCCAGGCCACCCGGAGACGGGGTACGCGGCGCAGACTCGCCGCGGAGTCGGCCGACCCCGGCAAGACCGAGGAGTCGCTGGAGGCGCTGGTGCGCGCCCGGCTGGTCACGCTGGACGCGGAGACCGTGGAGATCACCCACGAGGCGCTGCTGCACGCCTGGCCCCGGCTGCGCGAGTGGATCGACGAGGACCGCAAGGGCCATCTGCTGCGCCAGCGGCTCGAGGAGGACGGCCGGTCCTGGGAGGACTCGGGCCGCGACAGCTCGCTGCTCTACCGGGGCTCACGGCTGGAGCAGGCCCACACCTGGGCGAAGAACGGCAGACCCGCAGGCCCCACCGACCCCACGCCACCTCACCCCACCGCCCCCGACCCCGCCACCACACCCAAACCCACCCAGCACATCAGCCCCACCGATCCCGCCGCCCCCTCCGCGCCCGCCCCCATCCCCACCCCCACGGACCACACCGTCCTCACCCGCACCGCGACGGAGTTCCTCGCGGCATCGCTCAGGCTCCGCCGCCGTACGGTCTGGATCAGCCGTTCCGCGGTCGCCGCCCTGGTCGTCCTGGCGGTGCTGGCCGCCGGGACGGCGGTGGTGGCGTGGCGCCAGCGGGACGACGCGGTGTTCCAGCAGGTCCTCGCCGAGGCCGACCGCGTCCAGTACACGGACCCGTCGCTGTCCGCCCAGCTCGACCTGGTCGCGCACCGCCTGCGCCCGCACGACGAGGGCACCGACGACCGCCTGGTCTCCATCGTGAACGCGCCCCTCGCCACCCCCCTCCTCGGCCACACCGGCGCCGTCTACCTCACCTCGTTCAGCCCCGACGGCCGGCTCCTGGCGACCGCCTCGTACGACCGCACCGTCCGCCTGTGGAACGTGGCCGACCCGGCCCGCCCCGAGCCCCTGGGCAAGCCGCTCACCGGCCACACGAGCTGGGTGAGCACCGCGGTCTTCAGCCCGGACGGCCGCACCCTCGCCAGCGCGTCCGACGACGGCACCGTCCGCCTGTGGAACGTGTCGGACCCGGCCCGTCCGCGGCTGCTCGGCACACCGCTGAACGGCCACGACGGCACGATCTACCTCCTCGCGTTCAGCCCCGACGGCCGCACTCTGGCCGCCGCCACCCAGAACGGCGTCGTACGGCTGTGGAACACGGCCGACCCGGGCCGCCCCGCCCCGCTCGGCGTTCTGAGCGGCCACCGGGCCGCCGTCCGCTCGGTCGCGTTCAGCCCCGACGGACGCACCCTGGCGGCGGGCGGCGACGACGACACGATCCGCCTCTGGAACGTCACCGACCCCCGCCGCCCCGCCCCGATGGGCCGCGCGCTCACCGGGCACACGGGCACGGTGCACTCGGTGGTCTTCAGCCCCGACGGCCGCACCCTGGCCACCGGCAGCGCCGACGACACGATCCGCCTCTGGAACGTGACCGATCCGGGACACCCGGCCGCGCTCGGCGTGCCCCTCACCGGTCACACCGGCCCGGTGTGGTCGGTGGCGTTCAACCATGACGGGAGCATGCTCGCCGCGGGAAGCGCCGACAGCACGGCCAGCCTGTGGAACGTGGGTAACCCGGCCTACCCCTCCCAGGTCGGCGAACCCCTCGCGGGGAGCAGCGGGGAGATGTACGCGGTCGGCTTCAGCCCCGACGGCCGCACCCTGGCCACCGGGACCGGTGACAACAAGGTCCGGCTGTGGTCGATCCCCACCTCGGACATGATCGGCCGCATCGGCGTCTTCCGCCCGGACGGCCGGGTACTCGCCACGGCCGCCCGCGACGGCCGCGTCCGGCTGTGGGACGTCACCACCCCCTCCCGTCCCGTCGCCCTGGGCACACCCTTCCTGCCCGGCACGGGCGACCTGCGGTCCCTGGTCTTCTCCCCCGACGGCCGCACCCTGGCGGTGCTCACCGGCAGCAGCGCCGTCCAGCTGTGGAACGTCTCGGATCCCCGTCACGCGGTCCCCTGGGCGCGGCCGGTCACCCTGCCGACCCGCTTCGCCGGCCCGGACGCCCTGGCGATCAGCCCCGACGGCCACACACTCGCCACGGCCGCCGACCACGACCGCACCATCCGGCTGTGGGACGCCACCGACCCGTCCCGGCTGCGCCCGCTCGGCAAACCGCTGACCGGACACAGCGGGTACGTCAACACCCTGGTCTTCAGCCCGGACGGCCGCACCCTCGCCAGCGGCAGCGCGGACACCACCGTACGGCTGTGGAACGTCACGGACCCGCGGCACACCGTCCGCGCCGGCGCCCCGCTGCGGGGCCACCTGGGCCCGGTCAACGCGCTCGCGTACAGCCCGGACGGCGCCACCCTGGCGAGCGGCAGCGACGACGGCACCGTACGGCTGTGGAACGCCGCCGAACCGGGGGCGCCGAAGCGACTCGCCACCCTCACCGGCCACACGGAGGCGGTGGTCTCCCTGACCTTCAGCGGGGACGGCCGCACCCTCGCCAGCGGCGGCAACGACGACACCGTACGGCTGTGGGACGTCACCGCACCGTCCCGCACCTCACCCATCGGCCGGTCCATGAGCCCGAACGCCAAGACCGGCAACTTCCTGTCCTTCGGCCCGGCCAGCCGGCTGCTCGGCGTCTCCAGCGGCGCCGACACCGTCCGGCTGTGGAACCTGGACCCCGCCGCGGCGGCCACCCGCATCTGCGCCACCACCCGGGGCGTCCTGACCCCGGAGAAGTGGCACGAGTACCTCCCACGCCTCTCCTACGACCCCCCGTGCGCCGAATGACCCCGCACACCCCCTACGACCACCCCCACGAGCCCGTACACCCCCTCCTGATACACGTGATCCCGCTCACAACTCCATCCCCCGCCCGACCACTCGCTCCCACCGGCCGGACACCCTTGTTACTGTTGGCCACAGCCCGATCGCTGGTGCATCCCCCGTCGCCAGCGATCGGGCGTTTCCATACCCTCCCCCACCTGCTCCCCCCGAGGGCCCCGCACCACCACGGCACCATCCATCGCCCCGCAAACGCCGAAGACCCCCGATCCATCCGGACCGGGGGTCTTCCACACTGGTGGGGCTAATAGGATTTGAACCTATGGCCTCATCCTTATCAGGATTCAGGCCTAAATAGATGATCTCTGCTGGTCAGGAATGCCGCAGCATAATCGATGATCTACAAGGTTCTACAGCCTGAATATCCGCCCGACCCCTACGCACCGTACGCCTTTCCCGGGGTAATTCCGGGGTAGTTCCGGGACACCTCACGCCGCCGGCACCGCGCGCAACCGACGTCCCGGCTTCCCCGCCGCGGCTCCCGGCTTACGCTCCTCCAGCGCTGCCAGGACCTGGCCCGCGTAGTCCGCGGCTGCGTGCGTGTAGATCCACGTCACCTCGCCCGCGCGCTCGTGGCCGAGGATCTCCTGGGTGATGACCTCCGGGACACCGCGCGCGTGCAGGCGCGAGGCGAAGGCATGCCGGGTGTCATGGAAATCGGGCCACCAGTCCGTACGGTCGACCTTCACCGCCCGGGTGCGGCCGGTGGCCTCGTCGGTCTGCTGGACGGTGACCGTGCGGACCTTCTTCCGCACGACGCCGGCCTTCTCGATGGCGTCCGTCCACACCCGTCGGAACGCCGACCGCCGCAGGGGAGCGCGGTACGCCTCCCCCACCCCGTCGACCTTCTTCGTCCCACGGCGAACCTTGTTCCGGCCGTGGAACACGAGCTCCTCTTCGCAGAGTCCGTCCTTCGGCTCCGACACGGCCCGGCTGGCACCCGGCTCCTCGGCCCACAGCTCCCGAAGCACCCGGGCGGCGAGGCCCGTGAGTGGAACCGACCGCAAGCCAGCATCGCTCTTCGGGTACTCCTTGCGCTTGATCTTCCCGCGCGGCTCCACCAGGACCTCGCGCACATGGATCCGCCGGCCTTCGAAGTCGACGTTGCACCACCGGAGTCCGGCGAGCTCCTGGAAGCGGAGGCCGGTCTCCTGGGCGACGATCAGCAGGGCCTGGAAGTGGTCGGGCAGCTTCTGCCGGATCAGCCACAGCTGCGCGTACGTCGGCGGTCGCCGGTCCTCCGGGTGCTGCTTCTTGATCGTGGGCAGCTTGACGCCCTCGGCCGGGTTGAACGGGATGCGCCGGTCGCGCTTCGCGTCCTCCAGCATGCGGTCCAGGACCTGGAAGCACTTCGTCACCGAGCTGGCGGCGAGCGGGCCGCCGTTCTCGTCGTGCAGCGCGTTGACCCAGAGCTGGGTCTGGCGCCACTCCATCTCGAACAGCTTGACGCTGGCGAAGGTGGGCGCGATGTGGTTGCGCCACATGCCCTCGTCGCGGAGCTGCGACTGCGTCCAGTGGTCGATCCGGGTCTCGCCCCGGGTCTGGGTGGGCCACCACAGCCGCCACCAGGTGGCGAGGGTGATCTCTCCGCGGGCGGGGTCGATCCACGTGCGCTGACGCATCGCGGTCCGCGTCTCCTCGAGGAAGGCGACCGCCTCGTCGTACGTGGGCTTGGTCTTGCTGCGATCCTTGCCGGAGGGGTCGGTGTAGCGGGCTTCCCACGGGCCCGTGTGCTCGTCCGTCGGTGTGCGGTTGCCGGGGTGGCGGGTCAGGCACACCGGGCAGCCGCAGCGCATGGACGGGTTGGGGCGTGGGTTGTTGGTGGCGGCCCTGGGGGCCGTCTTCTTGCGCACCATCAGGTAGTGCTCCTGATCAGAGAATGTGCGCGCCGTTCGCGGTGGGGACCTTTCTCAGCTCGTCGGGGAGCGTGATGGGAGTCCCGCAGAAACACAGCAGACCGGCGCCGGGGAGGTCGGGTGCGCCGAGGTCGATCGTGAGGATCGCGTGGAGTTCTCTGATCAGGTCGTGAGGGTGGGTGCCCCTGGATACGAGGATGCTGACCTCGTCTGGGTCCCAAGTGGCGGTCTTCGTGAGGTGATCGGCCACGGCGATGCGAATGCACACAGGTGTCCCCCAAGGCAGCACAAGAACGCGGTTGCAGAGCGCCGCTACGGGAGGACAGCGGGTGACTGATGGTACCCAGCCGTGCACATGGTGTGGAGATCGTTTGTCGTATCCAGTGGTGCTTTTGTTGTGCAGTGAACTAGATCGCGCGCCCCCTAATTCCGGCAAACACCGCAAACTTCGCTGATCGTGAAAAGTAAGGCAACCCTTACCAAAATTCACGAGACGCGGGAAACCCGCAACATGGCCTCGGCATCCTTCACCAGGTCCCGCTGTCGGTCCTCCGGAAGCTGGCGATAGAGCTTCAGCAGCCGCGCCTCGCGCTCTTCGTCCGTGCGCCCCGGGACTGGGCGGCCGGTCGCCTCGAAGAACTCGCGCGGCGACGTGTCCACGCCCCAGGCCTGGAAGGTCTTCGCGAGGGCCCGGAGCACTTCCAGCTCTATGCGGGAGGTACCGCGCGTGCGATTCAGCCAGGCGTTCAAGGTGGGGTATTTGACGCCGGCCTCTACAGCGAGATCCTTCTGCGTCTTGTCCGGGACCTCCGCGAGGAGGCGCTCGAGCAACGCCGCCAGGTCCTCGCTCTGATGGGCGCGGGCCTCGGCGGGGCGCTCACCGGGTGTGGTCTGGTGGCTGGTCATCACAGTCAGAGGATCCGGCATTTCCATCTACATACGCAAGTAGATCGCGGACCGATGACCGGTATTTGACGCTGCACCGGCGCATCTACATGACCCCTGCGCACCCCTCTGTGACGTAACTACGCCCCTGCACACCGGCGCTTGACTCAATCCACATCTACACGTAGATTGTAGATCGAGCAGGTCAGACCCGACCCGCCACCCCTATTCGGCCACGCGCCGGAGGTTTCACCATGCGACGACTGGACAAGGGTGCTCCGCTGCGAGCCGCCATGGAGGCGGCCCAGCTGGACATCCCGCGCCTCGCCGCCCGGACGAGAGAGATCGACCCAGACGGCGCCGGCCTCTCGAAAGCCCTGGTCGGCTTCATCGTCGGCAAGGGCAAGACGGCCCGCGAGGAATGCAGCGACCGAGCCGCCGACCTGATCGCCCACGCGATCGGCCGGGAGGTCACCGAGCTGTTCGAGGCACCCATCTGCATGCCTACGGAATCTACATCTACGCGTAGATCGAAGACCAAGGATCGGCGAAAGCCGCTCCCTGACCGGCTGATGGACCAGCGCGAGCTCGCCGAGTTCCTGCGCAAGTCGATGAGCTGGATCGACAGGCAGATCACCGAGGCCAAGGAGCGTGACGAGCTCTGGCCCGGACTGATCTACGTCGGCAGCTCCCGGCGGTTCGACCTGCACGCCGTCCTCGACGGTCTGCGGCAGCGCACTCAGGCGTGACACACGAGAGCCGCCCCGGATGCGACCCGGAACGGCCCTCAGCACCAACCGAAATCCCACTGCAAGGAAGGAGATCTGGCTGTGTCTTCCCAGGCTAACGCCAAGATCACCCCGCGGGGAGGCCGCACGGCCGCCCTGGTGGCGGCGGCGGCCGCGGGTGACCGCGACGCCTTCGCCTCCCTCTACAACGAGCACCGGCCCACCGTGTACCGCTACCTCTGTCGGCGTACCCAGAGCGCAATGGTGGCCGAGGACCTCACCAGCGACACCTTCGTGCGCGCCCTGCGCACGATCAGCGCCTTCGCGGACCGGCCCGGCTCCGGCGGATTCTCCGCCTGGCTGACCGTCATCGCCCACAACCTCCTCGTGGACCACTACAAGGCCGCCAGCACCAAGCGCGAGGTGCCCGTCGGCGAGTTCTTCGACGCTGATCAGCTGCTGCTCAACGACGCCGCCGACGTGGATGTCCTGCGGCACGCCGAGGCCGTCGAGACCGTGAAAAGCATCCGGGGCGCGATGGCGGGCCTGACCGAGTACCAGCGTGAGTGCATCCGACTGAGGTTCTTCCGCGAGCTGTCGTTGCCGGAGACGGCGGCGCGGCTGAACACCACGCAGGGCGCGGTCAAGACCCTCACTCACCGGGCCCTGCGCTCCATGCAGCGGACTCTCACCGAGGACGGAGCGGCGGCATGACGAGGACCATCGCCTTCGGCCACATGGCGCCCGCGCTGGCCTTCGCGGCCCGCCTCGCCGAGTCCCACCCGGCGTTGCCCGCGCCCTCCGTCACCTGCACCGGGATCTTCGCGGAGCGTCTGAGCCTGGCCCTCGACGCGCCCGGCGAGGTGGAGGCCTGGCGCGAGGTGCTGCACGTGCCCGTGGAGGAGGTCGACGTCACGCCGCTCGCGGACGGCTTGGCGCGGATCGGCTTCGACGTCCTGGTCGGCGGCTTCGAGATCGACGTCTACGCCCACTTCGAGCTGGCGGGAGGCGCCGCGTGAACCGGAACATCCCGCACGCCATCAGCATCGTCCGCGAGAAGCTGGCGTCCGGCGGCAGCGACCCCGCGGTCGACGTCGTCCAGGCCCTCGAGGACGCCGGCGTCCTCGTCGACCCGGAGCGGTCGTACGACGCGGTCCAGTTCCAGGGGCAGCCGGAGCTGACCGAGTTGGAGACGCAGGCGCGAGCCTGGGACGCCACCTGCAAGCGTGCCCGCGAGCTGGCGGCCGCCATCGAGCGGGCTCTCGGCGGGCACCACGGTTTCCAGCGGGCGCAGGCCGACCGTGACTCGGTCCTGGTCGCGCTCCACATCACCGACCAGTCGCAGTGGGGCGAGTGGCGCCGCTGGTTCGGGATTACGCACGACTGCGAGGTGTCGCAGCCGTACATGGTGGCTGGTGAGGGCTACCGGGACGGGATCCGGGTGTCGGTGCTGGCGTACCACCTGCCGCAGGCCCGGGCGCTCGCCCGGGAGATCGCCCGGCAGCCGTACGAGTTCGAGGGCATCGTCTACGACCTGGCCCGGCCTCAGCGGGACGGCGAAGGCGAGACCTGGTTCTACAAGGGGATCCGGACGTCGGACGGGATGCCGCTGCTGTCGATGGCGGCCCGGCCGGAGCGCTGCTCGCTGGCGAACCTCGTCCAGCAGGTGGGCCCGTTGGCGGCCGTCACGGACGACCCGTCGACGCAGGTCACGCCCGTCACGACGGGTGCCGAGGGCGGTGAGACCGCATGATCTCGTCCCTCGCAATGCTGGCGAAGCGTGTGATCGAGTCCGCGTGGTTCAACGAGCCGTCGTGCGACCTGGCGACGCAGGCGGCGGAGGCCTTGGAGTCGGCCCAACTGCTCCAGTCGCCGGAGACCGCCGCCGAGCTGGCCGACTTCCAGAAGCTGGACTTGGGCGACGTCGACGGCCGTGTGTCGGCGGCGTGCGGGAAGCCCGAGCACCCGACCTGGCTCCGCGCGCCGGACGACACCCGGGGCTGCCCCTGGTGCCGCGTCGCCGAGCTCGCCGGCGCGGAGGAGATCGAGCCGAAGTCCGCTTCGGTCCCCGGCTTCTTCCGCCCGGGCCGGACGTACACCCGGGACCTCCCGTTCCGGGCCCCGGAGGACCGACCCAGCTTCGACTGCGTCGGCATCGGGGTTCACCCGACGAAGGGCGGGCTGCGGGCCTTCGGGTTCCAGCAGCCCGGAGCCGGACGTCCGTGGGAGTCCACCTCGCAGCGCAGGGAGGAATGGCTGGAGGGCTGGATCGACATCGGCCCGTCCCGGCCGGACCGGCTGACCCGGACGTTCGCCCCCACGCAGGTCCTGCGGGCGGAGGCCGGCCGGTGAGCGCGTACACCGCGGCGTTCAAGGCCCTCACCGCCGGTCGGGCCCTGCGCCCCTGCGAGGCCGCGCAGTTGCTCGCCGACCTCCGCCGCGAGACCGGTGAGGAACTGGCGGACGCCGTCGAGAGGCAGCTGTCCGGCAAGTTCCGGCGGGCCGACACCGACACCGACGGCGCCTTCCGGAAGAAGCGGATGCACTACGGCGCCTCGATGCGTGTCGTCAACGCCTTCCGCGCCCTCGCCCGCGCCTCCCACCCCGACTTCCCGAACCAGCGCACCGACCGGAGCACCACATGACGTTCACTTTCGCCCCTGCCACCCGCGAGGCCGCCAAGGCCCGCATCGCCCTCCAGGGCCCAGGCGGCTCCGGCAAGACGAAGACGGCCCTCCGTATGGCCGAGGGCCTGGCCAAGGGCGGCCAGATCGGCGTCGTCGACACCGAGCGCGGCTCCGCCCTCAAGTACGCCCCCGTCCCGGGCCGCCCGGACATCGAGGCGCACGAGTTCGCGCACCTGCCGATGGCGTTCTGTTCCCCGGAGAACCTGATCGCCGCGGTGAAGGCCGCCGAGGAGGCCCGGCTCGCCGTCCTCATCATCGACAGCTGGTCGCACTTCTGGGCTGGCCGGGGCGGGCTCCTCGCCCGCGTCGAGGAGGAGGGCAAGAAGATCTCGGGCGGGAAGTTCTCCGCCTGGGCGCCGGTGAACGAGATGGAGCAGGAGATGCTGGACGCCCTCCTCGGCTTCCCCGGCCACGTCATCGTCACGATGCGGACGAAGAACGACTACGAGATGACCGGCTCGAAGGTGAAGAAGGTCGGTGTCAAGACCGTCCAGCGGGAGGGCGCCGAGTACGAGGTCGACGTGGTCATCGACATGGTCGAGGGCGTCGGCACCGTCACCAAGACCCGGTACTCCGCTCTGGACGGTGTCGCCGTCCACCACCCCGGTGAGGACTTCGCCGAGGCGATCCTGGAGCAGTTGGGCCAGGGCGTCGACCCGGTCCAGGTCATCGTGGACGAGCTGGTCGGCGAGGGGCTGACGTACGAGCGTGCGCTGGAGCTGCACGCCCGGGCCCGGGCGCGGAACCTCCTCGGCGCCAATCTCCTGCACCCGAAGACCGGCGAGCCCGCGACGCTCGGGCCCGTCATCGCCGAGTACGGGCAGGCCGTCAAGCCCGTCATGACGGGCGCCACGGGCACCCCGTCGGCCCCGCCCGCGGGCTCGGGGAACGAGGAGCACACCGGCCCGTCGGCGCACTCGCTGGCCGACGCTGAGGCATCCGCCCCGGCCGTCCGCCCCTCGCCGGCAGAAGCCAGGGAGGACCAGGGGATGACGCCCGTCACGGCGCCGCAGATGCGGATGATGCACGCCTGCTTCACCAAGGTCGGACTCGGCCACAAGGACAGCCGCGCCGAGCGACTCCGGGTCACCTCGCTGATCATCGGCCGCGACATCGGCTCCGCCAACGAGCTGACCAAGGACGAGGCCCAGACCCTGCTCGACACCCTGACGAACTACGGCGAGCGCGAGGACGCGGCCGTCGAATTCGCCGCCATGGTCGACGGCCTGGCCAAGCAGCCCGCCTGATTCACCACTGACCGCGGGCCCCGCCGCCGACTCCCGGCGGGGCCCGCACCCCCGGAAAGGAGGTGCACCACAGTGGTGAACCCCACCCTTGAGCAGGCCGACGCCATCGCCACGTACGGCGACGGGCTCGACTTGGTCCTCCAGGCCGGCGCGGGCTGCGGCAAGTCGAGCACGCTGAAGATGATCGCCCGGTCCGACCGGCGGCGCCGGATGACGTACGTCGCCTACAACTCGGCCATCGCGTCCGACGCCCGCCGGTCCTTCCCGTCCAACGTGATGGCGAAGACGGGCCACGGCCTCGCCTTTGACCAGCGGTACGGCGCCCGGCTCAACCGGCCGCGCCAGACCGCGCACCAGGCCGCGCAGGCCCTCGACGTCCGCGCGATCCTCGGCATCATCGGCGCGACCCCGACCATCCCCACGGACCTCGGCCACCCGAAGGCCATGACGTCCAAGATCATCATGCGGATGGCGCTGGACACGGTCACCCGGTACTGCCACAGCGCAGACGACGAGATCACCGCGCGCCACATCCAGCGCTACGACGGCCTCACCAAGAAGCAGACCCGCGCCGAGTTGGAGAAGCTCGTGCTTCCCGTCGCCCGGGCCGCGTGGGAGGAACTGAAGCGCGACGACAGCGTCCTCAACCTCTCCCATGATCACTACCTGAAGATGTGGGCCCTCACGCGGCCCACAATCCCGACGGACGTCGTCCTCCTCGACGAGGCGCAGGACACCAACGACGTCCTCTCCGCCGTCCTGCTCGCCCAGGAGCACGCGCAGCGCATCGCCGTCGGCGACTCCGCCCAGCAGATCTACAGCTGGCGCGGCGCCAACGACGCCCTGGCCAAGTTCAGGAACGAACTCGGCTGCCCCGAGCTGACGTTGTCGCAGTCGTTCCGGTTCGGGCCAGCCATCGCCGCCCGCGCGAACATCTGGCTGCGGCTGATCGACGCACCGCTCCGCCTTACCGGCTGGGAGGCCGCCGAGTCCACCGTCGGCCCGCTGGATGCCCCGGACGCGATCCTCTGCCGCTCCAACGCGGGCGCCATGGGCATCGTCATGGAGGGCCTCGCCTCAGGGCGGAAGGTCGCGCTGGTCGGCGGGGGCAGCGACATCAAGCGCCTCGCCTGGGCCGCCGAAGCCCTCCAGGGCGGGCAGCCGACCGACCA
The DNA here is from genome assembly GCF_040644295.1 of Streptomyces sp. NPDC047000. Lineage (NCBI taxonomy): Bacteria > Bacillati > Actinomycetota > Actinomycetes > Kitasatosporales > Streptomycetaceae > Streptomyces > Streptomyces sp. NPDC047000. The sequence goes on along the minus strand of NZ_JBEYWE010000003.1, from coordinate 61,059 downwards.
CCCGGAGCTGTGCGGCTTCGCCTCCTGGGACGACGTCCGCCAGTACGCCGCCGAGGAAGACGGCTCCCTCGAGGTCCTGGTGAAGCTCATCGACGAGCACGGGCCGGACCGGATCGTCGCGGCCGCCGACGGGCTGTGCTCCGAGCGGCAGGCCGAGCTGGTGGTGTCGACCGCGCACCGCAGCAAGGGCCGTGAGTGGCCGGCCGTCCGCATCCACGCGGACTTCCGGGCACCGAAGCCCGACCAGAAGAGCGGCCTCGTGATCCTGCCGCGCGAGGAGGCCCGCCTGGCGTACGTCGCGGTGACCCGGGCGCGCGAGCACCTCGACGACACCGCCCTCGCGTGGGTGAGCACCGTGACGGCGGTGAGCGAATGAAGCGCCCCACGACTCCCGTCCGCGGTGTCCCTGTCGGTCGCCGGCGGGGCTGGATTCCGGTCACGACGCTCGCCGTGCCCACGGTGTGGCTGGCCACCGCGGAGGGCCTCGTCTCTCTCGACCTGGTCGCCGTCGAGCTGGCGGTCAACGGGCTCCGGAAGGGCTGGACGCTCACCTCGCACGAGGCGGCCTACGCGGCTGCCTATCTGTTCCCGCGCGGCGTGGAGTACTCCGTGATCGCAAACCGGGTCGGGGTCAGCGGCGCGACGCTCCGCAGGTGGTTCCCCGCCGATGACACGCCGCTGGGCGAGGCCATGGCCCGGATCCGGACGCGGCAGGAAGCGCTGAAGGTGGCCGTCGCGAAGACGGTCCGGCCGCGGGTGCGGTGCGGCACGTATCAAGGTGCCCGGGCCCACCGGCGGCGCAAGGAGCCGCTGGACGAGGCGTGCCGGGAGGCGCTGCGCGTCGCGGACCGCCATTACCGCGAGCACGGCACGTACATCGGTGCCCCGGAGATCGCGTCATGACGGCCGTCACGACGCCCGTCACCAGCCCGGATTCGTTTGATCACGACCGACCGTACGGAGGCCCCGTGATGAAACGGGACTGGGAGCTCGAGGCCGTCTGCCGGACCCGTGAGCCGGAGATCTGGTTCACGAGGAAAGGCCGGGCGGAGGCCAGGCTCCTGTGCGGCGCCTGCCCAGTGCGCACGGACTGCCTGGAGGCGGTGCTTGAGCACGAGGCGGGCCTGTCGGCGGGGTACCGGGCCGGGATCTTCGCCGGCCTGACCGGCGAGGAGCGTGCCGAAATCGCGCAGCAGCGCAGTGAGGCCGCCGAGTCGGACCCCGTTTCTGCTGGCCGATGACCGCCGGTGGCCCGGCGGATGAGACCGGCCGCCGGGCCACCGGCCACCACCCCTACCGAATGAGGAGCGCGTGAGCACCGAGGCTTTCTCCTGGGCGATGGACGACGCCCCGATGCTGCGGACCGACAAAGGCCGGCCCGACAGCACGGCGCGGCACGTCCTCCAGGTCCTCGCCGAGCACGCGCGCCCCGACGGCTCCAACAGCCACCCCTCCGTGCTCCGGATCCAGTACCGGACCGGCTACGACGAGCGGACCGTTCAGCGGGCCCTGCGTCGGCTGGAGACCGGTGGTCTGATCAAGCAGCAGGGCGCCGTCCAGGGCCGCAAGAAGTGGCGGCTCCAGATGCAGCTCCAGCGGCCGGAGTCCGACTGGGCGGAGCTGGAGGCTGAGGCCGAGGACGCGAAAATGCAGGCTGCGGAGCGTCAGCGGCGTGCCCGTGCGAAGCGTGTCACGCAGTCAGAATCCGTGACGGTCACGCACGGAGAGTCCGTGACCGTCACGCACGGAGAGTCCGTGACCGTCACGCACTCAGACGACGTGACAGAGGGAGATGTCACGCACTCAGAGTCCGTGAGTCACGCACTCCCTGTGCGTGACGTCACGCACTCTGCGTCCGAATGTCACGCACTCAGTGCCCCCCTAACCGTCATTAACCGCCAGGGGAACCGCCAAGAACCTCTCGCGGGCCAGGCCGACGCCTCCGGTGCTGCCGCCACTCCCACCCCCGGTGACACAGGAGACGTACCGGACGAGGTCCTCGAGGGAGAGCCCGTCGACGACGTCCAGGCCGACGCTCCCGACGCACCCGTCACCGCCCAGACGATCGTCGGCGAGTGGCTCGACCGGTGCACCGAGCGACCGCCGTCCCGCGTCGTCGGCCAGATGGCCAAAGAGATCCGGATCCTCCTCGATGAGGACCGCATCCACCCCGACCACATCCGCCGGGGCATCGCGCACTGGATGCAGCGCGGTCTCCACCCCGCGACGCTCCCCAGCGTCGTCAACGAGGTCATGAACGCCGCCGGGCCCGCAGGCACCGCAGCAGCGCGCCAGCAGCCCACGAACTCCCTCTACGACCAGGCGACTGGCACGACCGTCTTCGACCGCGCCCGTGCCCGCGCCGCCGCCCGCACCGCCGCCCAGGAAGGACAAGGCCAGTGACCCAGGACGAAGCGATCATGCTGCTCGAATACGTCGCCGCGGCCTGCCCCGCGCAGCGCATCGGCGAGTACACCCCAGACGTCTGGGGAGAGATCCTCGCCCCGTACAACCTCGACGAGGCCCGCGCCGCTGTCCTCGTCATCGCCGGACAGCAGGCCTTCATCGCCCCGGCCGACATCGTCACCGAGGTCAAGGCCCGTCGCGCCGAGCGCATCGAGCTGGCGAACATCGTCATCGACGGCGACCCGGCCCACACCGGCGCCGAGTCGGCCGCTGCCCTCCGCGAGATCGTCCGAGCCGCTGGAGACGGCCTCATGGGCCCCAGCAGCATTCGGGCTGCTCTCGGGGCCGGTGATCGCCTCGCACTGCCTCCAGGCACCGATAACGGTCCGTACGAGGGCCGTGCAGCCGCCGTCCGTGCCGCCATCGGCAAGATGCCCGCCGGACGCGACACCACCAAGGACCCCCGCGGCCGTGCCTGCCGCCGCTGCGGCGCCGGCCCCGGCAGCAGCTGCACCACCAACGGCCGTCGACGCCGCGACGTCCACCCCGTCCGGCTGGAGGACATGAAGCGCGCGGCCGCTGGCCTCCCGCTGCTCGACCACGACCAGGCCGAGGCCCGGATCAAGGCCGCCTCCGCCGCCGCCCTCGCCCGCGGCGAGGACCAGGAGCCGGAAGAGGAGGTGACCGCGTCATGACGAACCTCCCCCGCCAGCGCAGGCCGTACCGGTTCGCCGCGATGGCCGTGCAGTGCACCTGGTGCCGTGCGCGCGTCGGCGAGTTGTGCACGAACCAGCGCGGCACGCAGGACCGCCGTCGCGACGTGCACTCCGCCCGCGTCATCGACTGGGACAGGGTCATGTCAACCCAGTGCCCCGAGCGTATCTGCCAGGCCGCACCCAACCAGCCCTGCACCCTCACCCCCGACGTCCACCAGGCCCGCATCACCGCGGCCAACACCCCCACCACCACGCCATGAAGCGAACCATCCTGTGCCGAGACTGCCGCCGCCCCGTCCTCTGGACCATCACCGAGGCCGGGAAACGCCTCGCCGTCGACCCCGACCCCGACCCGGCCGGGAACGCCGCCATCTGGCGCGACGGCACCGGCGCCGTACGGTCCCGCCGCCCCAGCGCGGACCTCCCCCTGACCGGCTGGGAGCGGCTCCACATGCCCCACGTCGCCACCTGCCCCGCCCACACCGAGCAGCTCGCGCTCCCCGTGGGCGTGACCAGCCTCGCCGAGCACCGTCGAAAGAGACGCCGATGAAGTGCCGCTACTGCCCGCGGCCCCTCCGCACCGCGGAGTCCAAGGCCCGCGGCTACGGCCTGATCTGCGGCCGCAAGCGGGGCCTGATCCCGCCCGCGCAGACCCGTCAGCAGCGAGCGATGACGCAGGTCACGCCCGGCATGACGCCCGACATCCACCCCGGCCAGACCGCCATCCCCATCCCCATCCAGCCCCAACTTCCCTCGGAGGACCTGACCCCATGAACGGACCCGAGCACTACCGCGAGGCCGAACGCCGCCTGCTCATGGCCTGGGAGGACGACAGCACCCCCCAGCGCTCGGCCCACCTCGTCGCCGAGGCCCAGGTTCACGCCACTCTCGCCCAGGTCGCCGCCTTCGTCTCGGCCCAGCCCATCGAGGGCCACGACAGCCGCGGCGGCATCCCGGCCGAGGACTGGGACCAGTGGACCGAAGCGATCTACACGGGCGAACTGCCCACCGTCCCGAAGGAGATCTGACCATGTCCCTGCCCACCCTCACCGGCGTCGGCCGACTCACCGGCGACCCCGAACTCCGCTTCACCCAGGCCGGAAAGGCCGTCACCTCCATCCCGCTCGCCTTCAACTCCCGCCGGCTCAACCCGCAGACCCAGCAGTGGGAGGACGGCGACACCTTCTTCATCCGCGGCACCGCCTGGGAGCGCCTCGCCGAGAACGCCACCGAAACCCTGTCCAAGGGCCTGGAGGTGATCGTCACCGGCGAACTCCGCACCGAGCGCTGGGAGAAGGACGGCCAGAAGCACGAGCGGCCCGCCCTCCTCATCCGCTCCATCGCCCCGAACCTCGCGTACGCCGTCGCCACCGTGTCCAAGGACGCCGTCGGCCAGCAGGGCCAGAACGGACAGCGCACCACCACCCAGCGGCCCCAGAACCAGGGCCAGGGCCAGCACCGCCAGGGCCCGCCGCCCGCCGACGACCCCTGGGCCGTCGACCAGGCCAACGGCTACAGCACCGAACCCCCCTTCTAGGAAGCCCAGATGCGAACCACCGCACTCCTCGGCGCCGGCATCCTCACCGCGGCGCTCCTGACCGGCTGCAACACCGGCCCCGCCTGCGCCAGCACGATGCTGCCCGCGCCCACGGCCCAGGCCGCGCCCCTCGCGCCGGACAAGCCGCGCCCGCCCCGGACCAGCCTCACCAAGCCGAAGACCCGGTCCGCGGCGAAGAGCAGGACCAAGCCCAAGCCCCGGACGAAAGCCGGGCACACCCACCACCACGACGACCACGACTGCGACGACTGATGGCCGCCCTCCTGCGACTCCCCGGCGGGCCCGACGACGCCGGAGCACTCGTCGAAGCGCTCCTCACCGCGGCCGACACCCGGGAGACCGCGGCACCGGCCCTCGCAGCCCGATGGCGTCAACTGGCCAACGACATCGGCGACGCACTCGACCAACTCCCCACACCGAGAAACTGACCACAGCGGACAGGGCCCCCACGCAGGGACCCGCCCCGGCCACCACACCGGAGCATGTCCATGACCAGCAAGACCCCCAGCAGGAACCAGGAACCGGAACCGGTTCGCCGCCGGTTCGCGCGCCTGTTCCGCCGCCGCCCGACGCACACCGAGATCGCCCTGAAGGCCGACCTGGCCGGTGGCCTCGTCGCCGGGCTCCGCCAGGCCCAGACCCTCGCCGCCGCCCGAGCCGAAGCCGCTCGATGGAAGCGGCACGCGGACGACTTCGCCCGCGAGGCCGAGGACCGTGAGAAGGAGCGGGACGGCGCGTACCGCGAGCGGGCGCAACTCCTCGCCTGGCTCACCGCGCTCCACCCCGCGACCAGCGTCATCACCGCCTCCCCGGACGTCGACGAGGACGGCTGGCAGCTCCTGTACCTCGTGGCCGGCGGCTGGCAGATGTCCTGGCACATCCACCCCCGCGACGCGGACCTCTTCCGGCACGTCACCGTCGTCGACGTCACGGACCCGCAAGCCCAGTGGGACGGGCACGGCACCGTGCAGAAGTACGAGCGGATCAGGAACCACGTCCGGCTCCTGGTGCTCGACGAGCCCCGCGGTGACGAGGCGGTGACGGGCGTCAGTGACGACCTGACGGCCACCGTGCGCGGCCTCAAGGCGGACTGCGCGGGCTTCCGGGGCCTGGTCCTGCACGAGGTGTGGGAGGCGCTGCGCGACGCCGAGAACGGCCCGCTGACCGACGGCATGACCGTCGTCAACCGGCTGATGGAGCGGGCGCAGCACAGCGCGGACGAGCAGGAGCAGCGCAGTGCCTGACCCGACCGCGCCCCGGCCGCGCTGGAAGTCCCGGCTCCGCTGGGACAGCAAGGACCAGGTCGTCCACGAGGGCCGGACCTACCAGCTGGAGACGCACAGCTACCGGCTCGGGAACGGCCAGTGGTCCGGCACGAACGACCACCACGTCTACAAGGTCACCGGCGCCGGCGCGTCCGGTCAGCCGTTGTACGGGCCGCTCGGCGAAGGCCGCCGGCGCGCGGTCCGGCTCGCCGAGCTTCGGATCCTCGGCTGGACGCCCGCGCAGGCCATGGACCGCGAGCCCGAGACCGGCCGGGACCGGTGGCGTTCCCCGGACGGGCAGCTGCACGCGCTTGAGGACGTGCTGTCCGGCGCCGTCCCGCACTGACCCCGGACACACACCGGCCGCCCCTGAACGGACCAGGGGCGGCCCCGTCCGCCAGCCCACCACACCACCAGGAGCAGCACGTGAGACCCATCGCCTTCGTGGACTGCGAGACCACCCACCTCTCCGCCGAGATCGGCGAGGCCTGGGAAGTCGCCGTCATCCTCCGCGAACAGGACAGCGACCAGACCACCGACACCGAGTACGTCTGGGAGTTCTCCATCAACCCGGAGACCGTCGACCCCGAGGCCCTACGCATCGGTCGCTGGCACGACCGCCACCAGCTGCCCGCGCGCACCACTCAGGCCGCGTTCACCGGCTCCGTCCCGGCCGTCCTCATGCCCCGGGCCGACGCCGTGGCCGCCATCGTCAACGTCCTCCGTGGCGCCGTCCTCGTCGGCAGCAACCCCGGCTTCGACGACCGCTTCCTCCGCAAGCTCGTCGGCCCCGGCGGCGCCCAGTGGCACTACCGGCCGTACGACATCGTCCAACTCGCCGCAGCCAAGCTCGGAATCCGAGCGGCTGGTCCACTGCCCTGGCCCACGCACGCCATGTCCCGGGCCGTGGGCGTCGAGCCCCCGACCAAGGACACCGCGCACACCGCACTCGGTGACGCCCGCTGGGCCCGCGACGTCCACGACGCCGTGATGATGACGATCCGGGAGAAGTTCCCGCTGTCGTGGGAGGGCCGCGCCCAGCACGCCATCGGCCTCTACACCCGGACCGCCATCGAGCTGGAGGACGCACGCCGCGAACTCCGGACCGCCACGGCCTCCATCCAGCGGGCCCGGAAGCTCGCCACCCAGTGGGCCATCCTCCGCACCCACGGCGGCGCGGCGACCGAGCTACGCGAAGCCCTTGACGGCCCGTCACAGCCCATCAACGCAGGCCAGACGGGCACCGAGCCCTACCGCTTCACCGACGCCGAGGGCGACTACCTGCACATCGGCATCCCCATGGCCCCGGCCAACGGTGGCCCGGCCGTCAGCTTCAACACCGGCCTCGAGCCCGTGCACGTCCCGGTCGAGGAGATCGAGCGCCTGATCGCGGCCGTGCAGCGGCTGTCCACCTCCCAGTAGGCGCATCCGGCTGGCCGCGCCGCAACCGCGGGCGGCTCGCACCACGCGACTGCTATCAGGTGCCGGCCCAGAGCACGGCTCCACCTATTTTCAGCCAGCCGGGCCCCACTGCGAGAGAGTCGGATCCAAAAAACCTCTGGACAGCAACGATCTGAACTGCCGCCCTAGCACCTAGGGTTGGCCGAATCATTACCCGATCACCCCTGCGTATGCTCATTGCAGCGAATCTCCGCCGCTCCAAACGGAGAGCCCCGCTGCTGCACCAAAGCTTTGACGGGCGTGGTGCAACAGGGGGCTCACCTGTAGGCGTGGCGGTCTCGTGTCCTAGAGAGAACGAGGATTCATGGAGCATGAATGCCCACACCTGAGAACGAAGGTACCTCCTCGTCAAGTTTTACGTGTCACGCGGAGGACCAGCAGCAGCCGGGAGACGAGCCCGGCCCCCTCCTTACGGTGCACGCCGCCCTGGTGGTTGTCGCCGCTGCGTTGATTGCTGCCACGGTGGGAGGGTTGACGTACCTCAGCGCTGGCAACACGGCCGGGGCTGTGTTGGCCGGCCTGGTGGCAGGAGCGACCAGCACGCCCGTGCTTCACAAGATCATCGGTCGCTGACGCAGATCACGGAGGATAGATCCGACGAGGGCCCCGGCGCGCGCCGGGGCCCTCATGGCGTTCAGTCGCTAGGCAACCGCTGGACCAGGCGCCCAAAGGACATAGTGGCTCGCCCTGAGCGCCCGCCCGCCGTCCCACCGGACGGTGGTGGCCCCTCCTGGCGTCCTACTCCCATTTCTCTGGTGTGGCTGTTGCCTTCGGCTCAGCGCCGCCGCGTACTCGGCGAGCCCCCTGCTCCGTTGGATCCGTGCCACACCGTCACCGTCCACGGAGCAGCCGATGAGCCAGCCAGCCGCACCCGTCCCCGCCCGCGCCCGCGCGCACATCAAGGACCTGATCGAAGAGGCAAAGCACCAGGCCGAGACCGCACCCGAGCCCGCCCATATGTTCTTCTCCGGCATGCTCTCCGGGCTCGCGGCCTCCGTAGAGATCCTCGACGGCGGCACGGCCGAGAAGTCGCTGGAGTTGATGGCGCAGCGCCTGGCGGCCGCGATCGGGCAGGCGTACATCGACGGCAAGCTCCCGCCCCACCCGCCCGCAGGCCCGGCCGACGCGAAGGCGGCAGCCACCCCGCCCGTCGTGAAGGCTCCCGCGACCTGGCAGGCCGCGGACCACGTCGGCCACGGCGGCCCGTGCGAGGAACAGCCGGACGGCAGCTGCCCCGGGCCAGGCCGCAGCACGCCCACCGACCCGTCATGACGGGCGCCACCTGGCAGTTCGCGACGCTCGGTGATGACGGCGAGTGGCACGAGGTACCCGGCATCACCGAGGTCCGCTTCGACCAGGAGCAGCCGGATGACGACCCGCGAGACGTGGCGTACCGCCGGCACGACGCCTTCGACGCCATGGTCTACGCCCGCGACCTCGCTGGCGCCGTGCAAGCAGTCGCGCTCCATCTCGGCCGCCTCCGGAAGACGTGTGCTCGGGCCGAGGCATCCCTGCGGCCGCGCTGCGACCGGCCCGCCTGGCAATCCCCGTACGGACCAGCACGAAGGACGCACTGACCATGGCAGACCGCTCCGCAGTCGCCAGCCCGCGCCCCCTCCTGGTCGTCCTGGCCCTCAACTACGACGAGTTCCGCCGCTGGTGCCGCGAGAGCGGCCTCTCCACCGAGGACCGCGACGTCGTGTACACGAACGCCCCCGACCGACTGCACGGGATCTCCAACGCGAAGGTCATCCGCTGCCCTCGCTGGCACCAGCACCACCGCGCCGGGGACTTCGACCGGCAAGCCCGACGCATCGAGCAAAGGAGCCGCTGACCATGGGATTCGGCAGCGCAGGACTCACGTTCTTCGACCCCGTCGCCCGCGCCCTCATCGAGGCCGGCGCCTCGGACGAGGTGAAGGAGAAGACGCTCACCAAGCTGATCGCCGACCTCCAGGCGGAGGACTGGGACACCGAGCTCGACTCGCTCCAGTCGTTCCTCGACGACCCCGCGATCGTCAAGGCGTTCGCCAACAACGGCATCACCTGGGAGGACTGACCCCGTGACGATCGCAGTGGACTTCGACGGCGTGATCCACACCTACAGCCGCGGCTGGTGCGACGGCTCGATCTACGACCCGCCCATGCCCGGCGCCCTCGCCGGCCTCCGAGCCCTCATGGCCCAGGACTCCGTGTTCATTCACACCACCCGGGAGCCCGCCCAGGTCGCCCGTTGGATGAGCCTGCACGGCTTCATCTGCCGGACCGAGCACGACGGCCCATTCTGGAACCAGCGCGGCCAGCTGCTGGTCACAAACCGGAAGCTGGCCGCTACGGCGTACCTCGACGACCGAGCCGTGCGCTTCACCGACTGGAATCGGGCCCTCGCCAAGCTGCTACCGGACCGCGGCTGAACATGCGGAAGGGGCGCGCTCGCGACCTCCCCAGGCCAGCGCGCCCCCGGCAGCGATCACCGTACCGCCCACGCCCGACACAGGAGCAGCACCGTGACCACCGCCGACCACCTCCACACCGTCATCAACCACTGGCCCGACCTCCAGCAAGCCCTCGGCACCAGCCAGGCCGACACCTGGCCCCCCGTCATGGGCATCGCCCGCCTCGCCGAACACCTCGGCGCCGACGACGACCGCCAGGCCCTCCGCGCCCTCGAACGCTCCCCGGACCAGATCGGCACCACCGCCGCGCCCCTCCGCATCGCCGTCCTCGACGTCATGACGGCCGTCGACGGGCAGCTGGTCGACATCGCCGACCAGCTTGCCTCAGCGATCCAGCGCCCCCGCATGACCATGGAGGTCCGGTCGGCCGGCCCCGGTGACGACATCAGCCTCCAGCTGAAGACGCTGATCCTGAAGGACCAGGTCGACGCGCGCCGCTGGTCGTGGACGGATCCCCGGCTGCGTACGGCGCCGTACGCCGCGGCTTGGCTCCTCGCCCGTCATGACGGGGCACCCGGGCCGTTCCGGAAGCTGACCGGCATGCAGCACGACCAGATCGCCGGCGCCGCCCGGCACGCGGCCGCGCAGGTGGAGCAGGCGTTGGAGATGGCGCGCCGGACGCAGGTCCTGGACCGGCCGTGCCCACACTGCCGCGGCGTGCTGCACATCGAGGGCGGCGACGGCCAGGTCCCCGCCGTCCGCTGCTGCGGCTGCGGACGGAAGTGGACCGGTGCTGTGCCGCTTTGATGACCTCGGACTGTCAGTACCCGCCGATACGCTCACAGACTGGAGTAGACCCAAACATCCGAGTCGCGATGGAGGAACGATGGCCCAACCCCAGACAGACGAAGTCGAGCCGGTCCGCGAACCAGTGCTCGTTGAGCCGATCTACGACTTCTACCTCTTGGTCCTGGCCAAGATGCTGGAAAAGGTGGATGACACCAGCAGCGTCGGAATCAGCTTCAACGTGAGTGGTGGCCTGGTCTACGGCCAACTGATCACCCGAGAGGTGTGGGAAAAGCTCTGGGTCAGCCAGGTCAGCGCGGCCAGCGACTTCGCCGGGGAAGTGCTTTCCGGGGTCGTGCAGGCCCGTGACGAGGACATCGACAATGACGAAAGCGTTCCCATCCGATTCGTCCACCTGAAGGACGCGACGTACGTGAGCGGTAGTACCCGTTACCGGCTGGGTCTCTGGAGGGCACCACTGGCCCAGATCTCGGGTTGGTCGAACGGTACGCCGAACGACTGAAGCTATAGCTCGCCGTAGGTTTGCGTGCCGACAGTAGCCGCCCGTCGAGAGAACTCGCGGGCGGCTTCGTCATACTGGCGCGCTCCCTGGCATCGAGCTCGGCGTCGACGTGGCGTGAGCCCGCCGTCGGGCACGCCACGATGCCCGGATCGGCCAAGACGGCCCACTTTTGATACGCGCAGCCGCTATGCCCCTTCCGCCCGCGGCCTGTTCTGACCTGACCCCTTGTAGCCGCGCAACAGGTCTTGCACCGTGCTGGGCGTCACCCCCAGGCGCCTCGCGATCCCGCGAACCGACTCGCCATCAGCCTTCATCTGATGAGCCAAGTCGGCGCGCTCCGCAGCCCACCGGGCTGCTCGTTCTTTTGTCGCCGCCGTGACCTGGGCCTGCGCACGCGATCGCGCCTCCGGGTCGGCGATGCGTTCAACGGCGTCGAGAGCGTCGAACACTCGCTGTACCTCCTGGTCGTCTGCCACGCCCGCGCCTTCCTGAATACGGCGGGCCTTTCCCCAGAGGCTGTATGGTGACCACACATCTGGTGTATGGTCACCATACAGGCCCGAGCGAGAGCCCGCGCCACTACGCACAAAGGCCCCCGTCCCGCTGAGTTGGCGCTCCGGGTCGGGGGCTGGACCCACCCACAACCTTCACGAAGGAGCAGGTCCGAATGCAGGTTACCGACCAGCCCCGCCAGACGCACGAGCCGCGTGCGTGGAGCGACGACGACAACAAGCCCGTCATCCCGCGGTTCCCCCTCCCGCGCAAGCCCCAGGCCAGCATCTGATGGCCCGCCGCATGGCCGTCATCGGCATCACCCGCCACACCCCGGGCCGTACGACGACGCTGACCGTCACCGCGGCCGGCGTCACCGGCCGCATCACCCCCACCGCCTCCAACCCGCCGGTGCGCCACGACCGCACCAGCGACACCTCCGGCGGTGCCCGATGAACGAGCAGCCCACCAGGGCCCTGCCGCCCGTCTCCGCGATCTTCCATGCCCTGGCCGACTACCTCGACCTCCAGCCCAGCCGCCCCGCCGACATCAGCCGGATCCGTGTCCGGGCCCGCATGTTCGGCCTCACCACCGACTGGATCAGCCTCCTGCCCACCCCGGGCGACACCCACCAGTCCGCGTACGCCCACCGGCTCCGTGCCATCGCCAGCCCGGAGGTCAGCCGATGAGCGAGCCGACCCCCGTCACCGAGGACGCGAACGTCACCGCCGCGCAGCTCCAGCAGCGCGCCACTGACGACTACGCCGCCGCACAGGCCCGCCGCGAACAGCTCTCCCACGAGGACCGCATCCACGGCCAGCAGATCGGCGGTCGCCGGTGAGCTTCCTCGACCGTCTCCTCGGCGACGACCACAAGCGCGCCGCCCGGTACGAGGGCCGCGAGTCCGCCAGCGACGAGGCTGCGCGCCTACGTCGTGAGCGTCACCGCGCCCGCGTCCTCCGCGACGGCGACGCCGCTGGCCGCAGCTTCCCCCGCCGCCACTTCCCCCGTGACGGGAGGAGCTGATGGAACGGCTGCTCTACGGCCTCAGCGTCATCGCAGGATTCGCCGCCCTCGCGTTCGCCATCTACCGCGGTACTGCCTGACCTGCCACCCACCGGCCGACCCCCGCGATATCCCCCAGCGGGGGTCGGCCTCCCCATTTGCCTCACCAGGAGCACCTGTGGAAACCCCGTCCACCAGCCCCCGCCGCGGCCTCGGCGGCCCCGTCCGCGGCGCCTGGGCCATCGTCCTCGTGATGATGCTCGCCGCCGCCGCATGGTCCATCAGCGCCAAGCTCACCGCCTGGGGCATGGACTCCGACCTCGCCCTCGGCCTGTCCCTGATGTTCGACCTCGCTGGCCTCCTCTGCGCCACGTACGCCCGCCGCGCCATCGAGCGCGGCACCCCGGCCGGCCTCGCCCGGGCCGCCGTCCTCGCCTTCGTCGCCGTGTCCGGACTGCTGAACTGGTCGCACGGCCGGGAAGTCGGCGGGACCGTCGGCGGCATCGGCCTCGCCAGCATCAGCCTTGCCGTCGAGCTGCTCTTTGAACTGCACCGCCGCGACGTCCGCGACGAACAGCGCGTCGCCCGCGGCCTGGTCGCCGAGCGAATGCCGTACATCCCCGTCCTCGCCTGGGTCATGTTCCCGGGCCAGGCTTGGAAGACCCTGCGGAACGCCGTCCGTACCCGCCTGGACGGCCTGGACTCCACGGCGCCCGTCATGACGGCCGTGACCAGCGTCGACAGGGTGACCGAGCCGCCCGTGACGCCCCCCGTCACGCCGCCCACCCCGCCGAAGATGCCCGTACCCGCGGCCCCGCCCGCGCCCGCGCTGCCCGCTGCTCGCGCACCGCAGCCGGTCGTTCCGGCGGGGGCCCATGTCCTCCCGATCGTCCAGGCCCCGGCCGCCCCGCAGGCACCCGCGCCGATCCAGTACAGCGACCCCCGCTGCGCCGTGATCCGCGCGCTGTACGACACCGTCCCGCCGTCCCGCCCGGGCACCGCGGCCATGCGCCGCGCCCTGGTCGCCGCTGGCTACGAGGCTCCATCCGACGGCGCGATCCGCGGCACCCTCCGCACCGAGGTCGAGGCCCGCGAGCCGCACCTCGCGCAGCTGCCGCCCGCGCCCTTCGCCATCGGCGCCTAGGCCGCACCCGTGACCGGCCTGCTCTGCACGACCCGCGCCCTGAGCGCCGCCTCCCGGACCGCCTGATGGGTGCGCAGCCGCCGCCCGGCGGTGACGAGCTGCGTACTCGCCACTACCTCCGCCGCCACGGGGTGCGCCCCGTCGGCCACCAGGAGACCTCAATGCCCAGCCAGCCGTCGAAGAAGCCGATCCTCCCAACTCGCATCATTCCCGCGGGTGCGCCGCTCCCGCCCGGCACTCCGGCGCCGGGTGCGGTCCCGCCCTGGCGGACACCGCCGCCGCCTCCGGCCCCGCCGGCCAGCCCTCCCGCACCCCTACCCCCGCCGCCCCCGGCCGTTGTGGTCGTCCGCCACACCCACGAGGTCCTGGTCATCACCCCGGACCCCGAGCCGGAGCCCCGCCCGCCTCTCTGGGCGCGGCTGTGGGACGCGCTGGTCACCTGGCGGAACCTCGTCGCGATTCTCCTCGCCCTGCTGCCCTGGGCGGGCGGGCGCAGCCCCGTCGGAGTCTGGGCCCACACCCTCCACCAGGCACGTACGGAGGCCGGCATCCCCGCCGCCTACGTCATCGCCGCCGTGGCCCTGACCGCAGCCTGGGCGCTCGACAAGCGGACCGGGCGCGCCGTACCGCGGTTCCTCCTCGTCACCGCCGCGCTGGGCTCCGTCGGTGCCCTCGGCTGGCTCGACGCGATCACCCTCATGACCGGAGTCCACCACCCGTGAACGGCACCACCACCCTCACCCTCGGCGGCCTCCTCGCCGCCCTCCTCGTCCTCGTCGCAAACCTCCGCCCCTGGTGGACCGGCGGCAGGGAGATGAACAAACTCGCCGCGTTCGGGAAAGGCTTCGGCGCCGCAGCCTGCGCCGCAGCCTGCCCCGGCGGCCTCCTCGGCTGGGCCCACACCCACACCGGCGGCCTCGCCAACGGAGTCGGAGAACGAGGCGGGTCCGCCGCAACCGGCACCCAGCCGACCAGCAGCCTGACCAGCGGGCAGCTCACCGGGCTGTCCATGACGGGCGCCGTCGTGGTCGTCGTCGCCGTCTACCTCGTCGTCCTCGCCTACAAAGCCGCCAGTAAGCCCGACAAGCGGCGCATCGCCGGAGGGTTCTTCGTCGGCGGCACCTTCCTCCTCACCGCTGGTGTCGCCGGAGCCCTCGCCTGGCTGCCCGGCGCCCTCAACGCCGCTGGTGACGGGGTCGTCGCTGCCGTGCAGGGATCGGGGCTGCTGTGAACCGCCTCGCCCGCATCGCCGGGCGTCTCGCCGACGGCAGCGCCGTGACCGCCCGCCGTCTCGGGGCGCGCCTGACCGCCTGGGTCGCGCGAGGCCGACGCGACGACCTCACCGGCTGGCGCGCCGCCCTCGGCTGCTGGGCCCGCCTCATCGCCCTCATCCTCGGCCTGTACCTGCTGTGGCGCCTCGTCCGAGCCGTCCCCGCCCTCATGTGGCCGATCACCGGCGCCTGGACCATCGCCGCCTGGCGCGCCGGGAAACCCACCCCCGAGGCCGAGAGACAGCCCGCCGAAGAGACCCCCGTGGAACCGACCGAAACGGTCCCCGGAGAGGCCATGCGGGCCCTCCTCCTCGACCTCATGGGGACCGGCTCCGCCGTGCACCTCTCCACCGTCCTGGACCACCTCCAGCAGCAGCCCGACACCGCGGCCCTCACCGCGTCCTGGGAGATCTCAGATCTGCGCTCCCAGCTGGGGGCCCTGAGCATCCCCGTCCACCCCAAGGTGAAGGCCGCCGGGCGGGGTCCGACGAGGGGCGTCCGACGGGAAGACCTGGCCCCTTCCCCGGCTGTCGCCGAGGAGACGTCTACCGCCCCGTCTACCGCCGTCTGACCTGCACGTCTACCGCTCCATCTGCCGCCATCTACCACCTGATCTACCCGCCATCTACCGCACGGAGGAGCACCCGGCATGGACAAGAAGCAGGCCGTCAAAGAGGCCGCCCGCGAACTCCTGGCACACGGTGGGCCGGCCTGCCGGACCGACCCGCACACCGCGCTCGACGCGATGCGCACGGCCCTGGCCGCCGGGGCCACGCAGGACGACATCGCCGCCGAGATGCGCCGCCAGCGCAGCGCCTGACCCACCCCAGCCCCGGGGCGGCCAGCAGCCGCCAAGCATCCCGACCGCCCCGGTCCCATCCCACCGAGGAGACAGGAACAGACAGCATGGCACCCAACACCAATGGCCCCGAGACCCGAGCGCTGCGCTCGCTCGTCAGTGAGCTGCCCGACCGCGTGGAGACGTGGACCTCGGAGCAGCGCCAGCAGTTCGCCGCCCAATCGGACCGGTCGATGCACGAGCAAGCCGGCACCTCCCAGCCGGACTAACCGACCTGTCCCAGCCACACGCCAACCGGCGGGACGCAACACGATCGAGTGAATCCCGCCGATTGGCAGCAACCGCACGCCGTCTCTGCAAGTCACACGTCTCGCATTCAACGAAGAGCGCTCCGGGGAGACCATGACCGATCACACGCCACCGCCCATGCCCGACTCCCCGCCGTCGCCTGCGGCCGCGTCGAAGAAGCCGCGCACCAACCTCGTCATCATCGGCTCGGCAGTCGCCGTCATCGCCGCAATCATCGGCACGGGTGTGGTGGTCGTGCAGTCCAACGGCGACGACAGCAAGCCGGCCGCGGCCGCCAGGTCGAGCGCCCCGGACAAGGACGTCGTAACCGCCACCACAGCAGACCCCACGCCGACATACGACGAGGTCACCGCCAACAGCTTCACGATCAAGCTACGCACCACCAAGCGGCAGTGCTTCGGTTCAGCGGGCTGCAACATGACGGTCGAACCGGATCTGACCTACCTCGGCGACAGCGAGGGCATCGATCCGGACGCCGTGTACGAGATCACTTACGAGATCCACGGCGATGAGTCCGGCCCGGTCATCGAGACGGGCGAGCTGACGAACAAGACGAGCCTGAACTACACGCCGTCTCTGATCAGCACCACCTCGGCGAGCACGAAGGTGTCCGTGGAGATCACTGACGTCACTCCCCAGGGGCAATAAGGCCGTATGACGGCAGTCTCAAGGACAGTTGAGCAGGCAATACCGGGCCCCGCAGCGAACGTCTCTCGCTGCGCGGCTTTCCTGCGCCATCCTGTCCCCATGCCGACCGTCATCCGGGCCACCGGGGAAGCCAAGGACATGACCCTCGACGAGCTTGCCCAGTTCGTCGAGGACGCGCGCAAGGCCGGCGTCCCCGGCGACCGCAACGTCCGCGCCGAGGTGTCGTACAGCGGGAAGATCAAGGAAGTTGAGATCGCCCTCAGCGAGGACGACGAGTGACCGCCCGGGTCCTCCACATACCGCTCGGCGGACCTGCCTCGTTGTACCGGCAGCGAGCCAACTTGAACTGATCTTGGAGCGAGCTTGAGCACGGAACTGGTCAAGTGGATCAGAGAACAGCTCGACGAGGACGAGCGGATCGCACGCGGTTGCAGCGGTACGGACTGGTGGGAGCACCCGAAGAACTGGGTGAGCGCTCCGCAGCTGAACCGCGTCGCCCTGGCGGTGCATGACGGCGATCGTGCTCACATCCTCCGTCATGATCCGGCGCGGGTCCTGCGCGACATCGACGCCGACCGTGCTCTGATCGCCGAGTACCTCGCCGCGCAGGAAACCGTAGACGCGACCGCACACCCCGACATGTACGACGTTGGCCGCGCCCAAGGGTTGGAGGAAGCCGTCCGGTACCGGGCCCTGCGCTTCGACGCGCGCACCGGGTACCGCGAGGAGTGGCGGCCGTGACTCCTTCCATGGACGACCTTCGTGTGGCTGGCGTCGAGGCCCACGTTCGGCGCTTGGTCGCCGATTTCGAAGAGCAGGTGTGCCGCACGTGGCACGGCCGTCTCGCCTGGCGTTTGGCGCGCTGGTACGCGCGGCGGCCACGGTGGCGATCGTGAGGTGGTGCGGCCGCGCATCCGGGCTCGCCCGCCCTCGCGCGAACCAGACCACGATCGGCGTCCTGGAGCACAACCTCCTCGGCATCCCGCCCGAGCCCGGCACCGCGGCCGCGCTCGTCGTCGCCTTCCGCAGGGCTGGAACCTGCCTCACCCATCGTCCGCTCGACGTCACCACAGCATCCGACGCCCAGCGCATCGCGAGGTGCGCCTCCTGTGGCAACCGGATGCACCTTGGCGACGCTGGGGAATGGGTCGTCAC
Source organism: Streptomyces sp. NPDC047000 (assembly GCF_040644295.1). NCBI lineage: Bacteria > Bacillati > Actinomycetota > Actinomycetes > Kitasatosporales > Streptomycetaceae > Streptomyces > Streptomyces sp. NPDC047000. The sequence goes on along the minus strand of NZ_JBEYWE010000003.1, from coordinate 43,126 downwards.
TGCCGCGTCATGACGGGGAACAGGCTGTTTGACACAGCCGGGATGATGGGACAATGAGCGACCGTTTCAAGTACCGCGGCCCGGCCGTTATCGACGGCGTGCAGTTCACCGTCGTCCTGCTCCAGGAGGACGACGGCCCTGGCGAGAGCCTCCGTTCCTGGAACGGTATGTCGTCCTTCCTCGCAGGCAGTGCACCCCAGGGTTTCACCGGGAACCTCGGTGGCAACGGTCCCGTGAAGGTCGAACTCCCCGAAGGACGGACCGGCCTAGTGCTCGTCACGGACGTCCAGTTCGACGGCCGGGCTTGGACGGTGCGTCTCGAAGGTACTGGGCCAGCCCCCGCCTGACGGCACCAGCCGCGCTCACTTACCCGTCGTGACGGCCCTGACGTCCGTCACCACGCGTCGTTGCCAGAGACCTCTTGCAGATCAGCCTTCGTGTCGAGGGACCACCGGAGACCGTTGACGTCCGTGAAGTGGAGGACTGGGCGGTTGTTGTGGACGGATGCGGGCGGCCACTGCTGAGACACGAACAGCAGCGCCCGTCCCGCGCCCAGGAGTGACAGAGGCGCCATCGTCCGCTCACCCGGCGAGCTCGTGAGATCGAGCCGATGGGCATTCCACTCATAGACCTCGGCCGCCAAGTACACAGTGTTGAAACGGACTTCAACCTGGTGAATGGGTGCATCACTCTCGTTGATGACAGCGACCCGCCAGTGATCATGCGGTGTCGTCTCGTCCTCGTCATCGGTGCTGCCGCCGGCCTTCACATGGTTCATCCGTACGCGCCGTGCCTGTGCCCACCGTCGATCCTCGGCAGCAGCATGCAGCTCGACCCGCTCCATCTCCAGGTTCTGACGCTGCTCGTCCATGAACCGTGTCTGCTCGGCGATGAACTCCTGCTGCTCACCGATCTGTTCGCGCTGGCTCCTGATCGTCTGGTACGCGAACACTGCGGCCGCACCTGCAAACACCGACGCCACCCAAGTCGGCACGTCCCCCCACTGCAACGGGCCCACGTCCCACCCCTAACTGACGATCTGTTATGCCCTGAAAAACGCTGGGCCAGCCCCCTTGGTTCCTCCCGCCCGCGCTCGTCATGACGGGGGTTGACGGGCGTCACGTTCGAACGCAGCGTCACAGCTCCGCGACAGCCCCACGACGGCCACACCTGGACCGCGACGATGCCACTCGACAACCGATCCCCCGGGGGAACCATGGGCATCCGCCACACCATCGCCGCCGTCACCATCGCGGCCGCCGCGCTCACCGCCTGCACCAGCACCACCGAGCACAGCACGACCACCTCAAAGTCGAAGGCCACCGCGAGCGATCTCACCCAGAAGCAGAAGGACGACGCCCTCGCGGCTGCCGGCATCCCGAAGGAACCGACCGGAGCCGACCGGCAGCAGCTCCTCGACGCCCTTGCCACGGCCGCCCCGGACGTCGTCCGGTACGAGGACAAGGCGATCGATGCCGCGCGGAATCAGTGCTCAGCGATCAACGGGGGTGGCAGCAGGCTGGACTACTTCGCTGCCCAGAGGTTCTCGTACAAGGACGTGACAACGTCGGAGGCACAGGGCGCGAAGATCAACGCCGCACTCAAGTCGTCCGGCTTCTGCAAGGTGTGATCGTTTCCGTCGACGCCCGCCTGTTCAGTGTGACCTAGTTGCTTTCCGTGTCGCCGTGATCCATCCTGGGCGCAAGTCCGGCGTGCCCGGACGACAACACTGACTCAGCATTCGCGCCCCGCGCGCACCACAGGAGGCCCGCCACCGCGCGGGCCTCCGCCATGTCCAGGGGGGTGACGCCCATGGGCGCCGCCCGCCCCGTCACCGACAAAGACCGCCGGCGCGTCCGTGAACTGCACGCCGCAGGCAAGGGCCGCAACGAGATCGCCACCGAGCTGGGAAGGTCTGGCCGGACGATCAGCGAGATCGCCAAGGGTCTCGGGCTGTCCTTCTCCCGAGCCGCCGAAGTCCGGCAGGCCACCGAGATCCGGCAGGCCGACCTCGCCGACCGCCGTGCCGCCCTCGCACAACGCCTCCAGGACGTCGCCGAGCGCGAGCTGGAGAAGGTCAACCAGCCACACCTGTACTGGGACTGGGGCGGCAAGGAACACGACTTCGACACCTACGAGGCGTCCGAACCCACCCCGGCCGACAAGCGCGCCCTCCTGGGCGTCGTCGCCACCGCCATCGACCGCTCCCTGAAACTGGCTCCGGCCGAGCAGGACACCGAGGGCCTGGCCGCCGTCGACGCCTGGCTGAAGGGGATGATGGGCGGCTGAGGGGGATCCTGTGGTTCAGCCCCTCGTCGGCAAGCAGCTGCGCGCCACCGCCCTCGCGACCGCCCGCGGGAACCTCTGGGAAGGCGCGGTCCGATCCTCGAAGACCGTCAGCAGCATCCTGGTCTGGCTGAAGTACGTCCGTACCGGCCCGCCCGGCGCGCTCCTCATGGTCGGCAAGACCGAGCGCACCTTGAAGCGCAACATCATCGACCCCATCATCGAGATGGTCGGCGTGAAGCGCTGCAAGTACAAGGCCGGCGCGGGTGAGGTCATCATCTTCGGCCGGACCATCTATGTGGCCGGCGCAGCCGACGAGCGGGCTGCCGACAAAATCAAGGGCATGACCCTCGCAGGCGCGTACTGCGACGAGGTCACCACATTCCCCGAGTCGTTCTTCTCGATGCTCGGCACCCGCCTGTCCGTCGAGGGCGCCCAGTGGTTCGGGACGACCAACCCCGAGGGCCCGAACCACTGGCTGAAGAAGAAGTTCCTGGACCGCGCACGCCTGCACCTGCGACGGGACGGCACGGTCGTCGAGTCGAGCGACCCGAAGGCCCTGGACCTCCACCGGTTCAGCTTCAGCCTGGACGACAACCCGTACCTCCCGCCGGCCTACGTCGCCAACCTCAAGCTCGAGTACCAGGGCCTCTTCTACCGGCGGTTCGTCCTCGGCGAGTGGTGCCTGGCTGAAGGCGTCGTCTACGACATGTTCGACGAGGTGAAGCACGTCGTCGATGTGATCCCCGAGGTCCGGCACTGGATGTGCGTGGGCATCGACTACGGCACGATCAACCCGTTCGCCGCGCTGCTGGTCGGTGTGGGCACGGACGACCGGCTGTATGTGGCCTCCGAGTACCGGCACGATTCCCGGGCCGAGCGGCGGCAGCTGACGGACGCCCAGTACAGCGTCGCGGTGCGGGAGTGGCTGGGCACCTACCGGCACAAGGGCGTCGAGGGTGTCACGCCTCAATGGATCTTCGTCGACCCGAGCGCCGCCTCGTTCATGACGCAGCTCTGGTCCGACGGTGTGCAGGGCCTGGCGAAGGCCAACAACGAGGTGAAGGACGGCATCCGCTCGGTGAGCGTGGCGCTCGGCTCGAACCTCCTGCACGTCCACCGTTCCTGCGCTGACCTCCTCGCCGAGCTGCCGTCGTACGCCTGGGACGAGAAGGCCGCGAAGGTCGGAGAAGACGCACCGATGAAGGTCGACGACCACAGCGTCGACGCACTGCGGTACGCCCTGCACTCCACGGCACACGAGTGGCGGCACCTGGTCCGCGCGAACCTGGAGGTGGCAGCGTGAACGCCTGGTGGTCATGGGTCCTCACCGCAGTCGGCGTGACCGGTCTCCATTTCGCCGGACGCCGCCGCGCACTCGGATGGGCCATCGGACTCGGCGCCCAAGTGCTTTGGATCGCCTACGCGCTGGCGACCAAGCAGTACGGATTCCTTGTCTCTGCGGGCGCCTACGGATGGGTGTACGCACGGAACTTTCGCGACTGGACGAAGCGCGACCATGACGCGGAGGTGTCCGATGCCGCTCCCTGAGAAGGGCGTCCGGTGGCCGCCGGTCCACCCCGCAATCCAAGCCGACATGGCCGACTGGAGCGCGTGGTTCTCGGCGAACCCTGACCGGCTGGCCTACCGGTACCAGAACCGGAACCGTGACAACTCCCGCTTCGGGACCCCGCAGAACCGGCCCAGCCAGTACCGCGGCGGCGTCGTCGGCACCATCGCCCGCTGGTTCTGGGGTGAGCCCACCCCGCTCGGCGAGAAGCGCGCCAACCTCCACATGCCGCTCGCCCGGGACATCGCCCGCACGAGCAGCGACCTCCTCTACTCCGAGCCGCCCACCCTGAAGGCCGAGAACCCGGCCACCCAGGAGCGCCTTGAAGCGCTCATGGACCTCGGAATGAAGCGCACCCTGATCGCGTCCGGCGAGACCGGATCCGCCCTCGGCGGCGCGTACCTGCGGATCGTCTGGGACGACGCGATCCGCCCAGGCCCGTGGATCAGCATGGTGCACGCCGACGGCGCCGCCCCGGTCTTCGCCCACGGCGACATCCTGCGCGCTGTCACCTTCTGGACCGTCCTCGCCTGCGACGAGCAGCGCGTCGTACGGCACCTGGAGCGGCACGAGCCCGGCGTGATCCTGCACGGTGTCTACGACGGCACCGAGAACCACCTGGGCAAGCCGCTGCCCCTCACGGAGTTCGAGGAGACAAAGGACTACCTTCCCGTCCGGCAGCTGCCTGTCGGCATGGAGAAGAAACTCGCCGTCTCGTACATCCCGAACACGATGTTCGCCCCGGACTGGCGGGACATCCCGGGCGCTGCCGGCCTCGGCGCCTCGGACTACCAGGGGGCGGAGACGTTCCTGTCGGCGATCGACGAGACGTACACCTCGTGGATGCGGGACATCCGCCTCGCCAAGAGCCGGATCATCGTCCCCGCGGGTTACCTCTCCTCCAACGGGCCCGGCCTGGGCGCCGTGTGGGAGGACCGCGACGTGTACGCCCCGATGAACGTACCGCCCACCAGCGATCACCAGATCACCCTGAACCAGTTCCTGATCCGGCACGAGGAGCATCGCGCCACGATCGAGGACCTCGTGGGCAAGGTCATCCGGAACGCTGGCTACTCGGGCGGCACGTTCGGCGACGACTCCGCCGGCCAGGCCGTCACCGCGACGGAGATCAAGGCCCGCACCGCCCGGTCCATGACCACCCGGGCCCGGAAGGCCGAACTCGCCGCGACCGGCATCGCGGACATCGTCGAGGTCCTCCTCGCACTCGAGGCCTCTGGCATGTTCCCTGGGGTGTCTGCGGTCGAGGTCGAGCGGCCGGACGTCGACTTCCAGGACAGCGTCCAGGACGACATCAAGACGCTGGCCGAGACCGCCGCTCTACTCCAGCAGGCCGAGGCCATGTCGACTGAGGCGAAGGTCGCGTTCTTGCACCCGGACTGGAGCGAGACCGAGCAGAGCGAGGAGGTCGACCGGATCCTCAAGGAGACCGGCCGGCTGGTCGAAGACCCGTTGACCCTCGGCGCAGACCGGCCGCCCTTCGACGAACAGCCCCCGGGCACCGGTCAGCAGAGCGACAGCGCTGCGGCCGGGGACGGCGCGGCTTCGGAGTAACGGGAGGCCCCGATGCCGGTCAGCCCGGCCATGGCCGAGGATCTGGCGGCCGCCGTCTCCACGCTGTACGAGCAGGCGGAGTTGGCTCTGGTCGAGAAGGTCACACAGGCGCTCGCCGAAGGACTCGACTCGCCCCTGTGGGCGGACCTGAAGCTCGCCGCCATCGGTAACCTGCGCACCGCGATCGAGGAGATCATCGCCGTACTCCAGGTCGACTCTGCTGGCGCGATCCACCAGGCGCTCGCCGAGGCGTACGGCCGCGGGCAGCAGGCTGCTGTCGCTGAACTCGGCGCGCTCGCGACCGGGCCAGGGCTGGCCGCTGCCGAGGCGCTGCCCACTGCGGCCGCCGTGGACCGGCTGGCGGCCGCCCTGGTCCAGGAGACCGGGCCTGTTCACTTGCGGATCCTGCGCGCTGGCCTGGACGTCTACCGGGGTGTAGTGGCGCAGGCTACATCGGCGCCGCTGCTGGGCGCGACGACCCGGCGCGAGGCCGCAGGGCGTGCGCTACAGCGCTTTGCGGACCGCGGGGTGACAGGCTTCGTGGACCGGTCCGGCAGGGCCTGGAACATGGCCAGCTACGTCGAGATGGCCACCCGCAGCGCGCTCGGACGTGCGGCTGTGCAGGCCCACACGGATCGCCTGGCGGCTGCTGGCGTGGACCTGGTCATCGTCTCCGACGCGCCTGAGGAATGCGAGCGCTGCCGCCCTTGGGAGGGAAAGGTGCTGCGGCGTGACGGTCCCTCGGGCGCGGACGTGGTCGAGGTCGAGCACGCCACGGAGGACGAGCGTATGGTCCGTGTCCGCGTGGCCGGCAGCTTCCCGGAGGCGCGGGCGGCTGGCCTGATGCACCCGAACTGTCGCCACTCGGTCGCGATCTACCTGCCTGGGGTGACTCAGCCGCGACCGAAACCCCCGTCGCGGGGCACGTACGAGCAGTCGCAGGAGCAGCGGTACTACGAGCGGCAGGTCCGCAAGTGGAAGCGCAAACAGGCGGCGGCGGAAGGCGTTCAGGACGCCACGGCTGCACGCGCCCGGGTGCGGGACTACCAGAAGCGGATCCGTGAGCTGACCGCCGAGACCGGGCTTCCTCGAAAGAGTCACCGCGAGCAGATCGACGCGCCAGCGCAACCGGCAAGCGGTGATCGCCCCGCACAGTCGGCCAGACGCGCTGTGCGCTGAAACAGGCTTCCGTCCGCCTGGAGCGGCCGGACTACGCCAGCCCGCCAGGTGCGGACCGGCGGCACCCCTTCGGGACCGCCAGGTGCGGCCCGGATCTCTGATGCCCGCCGGGTGCGGGCGACCACTGCCCTTGGAGGGCGTATGCAGAGGAACACCCTGCCCCGACACCGACTCTCCGGAGGCGGCTGGGCGCACCCGTACAGCCACGGCCCTTTCTCCCCGTTCCTGTACGCGGACGGAGGGGACGGCGGCGGCTCCGGATCCGAAGGCGGCGACACCGGAGGGACCGGTGAAGGCGACCAGGGCGCGGGAGGCGAGGGCGGAACCGGCGACGGGGGCAACTCCGGCGGCGGTGACGGCGGCCAGGGCGCAGGCGACGGCGCTGGGAAGAGTGGCGGCCAGGGCGAGGACGACGGAGCCAAGATCAAGCGGCTGGAGCGTGAGCTGCACGCCGCCCGCTCAGAGGCCGGGAAGTCCCGCAACGACGCGAAGAAGCAGGCCGCCGACGACGCGGTGAAGGCCCTGACGCAGCAGCTCGGCAAGGCGCTCGGCTTCGTGAAGGACGACACGCCGCCAGACCCGAAGGCCCTGGCCGAGGCGATCACAGCGAAGGACGACACGATCGCCGAGCGGGAGTCGACGATCCAGGGCCTGAACGTCGAGCTGTCCGTGTGGGCCCGGGCGGACAAGCTGTCCGCGAAGGCCGGCGCGCTCCTCGACTCGCGCGGCTTCGTCAAGGCGATCTCCGCCCTCGACCCCTCCGAGAAGGGCTTCACGACCGCCCTCGACCAGGCGATCAAGGACGCGGTCAAGGAGAACCCCGCGTTCGCGGCCACCCCACCCGCCGGCAAGTCCGGTGGGGACCTCTCCGGCGGCACCGGCGAAGGCGCTGCCAAGAAGCGATCCGGCTCCCTCACTGGGGCGGTCGGCTCGCACTACCAGACCTGACCTCAGAGGAGGACCCCGTGCCCGTGACCCTTGCGCAGGCGCAGACCAACACCCAGGCGGACGTGGACTTCGCCGTCATCGACAACCTCCGCCGCTACAGCTGGCTGCTGGACCAGATCGTGTTCGACGACACGGTCACCCCGGGCACCGGTGGCGGCACCCTCACCTATGGCTTCACCAGGCTCACTTCCGCGCGATCGGCTTCCTTCCGCGCGCTGAACAGCGAGTACTCCACCGCGCAGGCGCAGCGGCAGCGGTTCAGCGTGGACCTCAAGCCCCTCGGCGGCTCCTTCGCCGTGGACCGGGTCCTGGCCCGCCTCGGACAGGCACAGACCAACGAGATCACCTTCCAGATGCAGCAGCTCCTGACCGCGACTCGCACGCGGTTCCAGGACGAGCTGATCAACGGTGACACCGCGGTCGACGACAACGGGTTCGACGGCCTGGACAAGGCGCTCACGGGCACGGCCACCGAGTACCTGCCGGTGAACGAGGGCGTCACGGCCGGATACCTCGACTGGACCCGCGGCACGATCGACACCCAGGCCGAGGCCATGGCGCAGCTCGACGTCGTCGACGACTTCCTGTCGCGCATCGTCCCGTCCCACACCGGGGGCGGCGACCAGGGCATGCCGGGCGCGCTCCCGCCGGGTGTGAAGGCCATCCTCGGCAACACCAAGAGCATCACCCGCCTGCGGGCGCTCGCCCGCTGGGCCGGCATCTACGCCCAGAGCAAGGACGACCTCGGCCGCCAGATCGAGTACTACGGCCCGTGGGTCCTCCAGGACCTCGGTGACAACGCGCTCGGCTCGGCACCGATCATCCCGATCGAGACCCGCGACGCCGACGGCGCGGGCGGCGGCGGCAACATCACGAACCTGACCGACATCTACGCGGCCAGCTTCGGCCTGGACACGCTGCACGGCGCGTCCGTCGCGGGCGTCCCGCTGGTGCAGACGTGGATGCCCGACTTCAGCCAGTCCGGCGCGGTCAAGTCGGGTGAGATCGAGATGGGCCCGGCCGCCATGGTGCTCCGCAACACCAAGGGCTGCGGCGTCCTGCGGAACCTGAAGGTGGCCTGATCATGAACGCCTTCAGCGTGACCGCCCCCGTGGCGGGCTTCAGCGGCGAGAGTGCCAGCGTCGTCTTCAAGGACGGCGCCGGTCGCGTCGACGACAGCACGAAGGAGGGCCGGGCGGCGATCGAATACTTCCGCCGCCGCGGCTACGCCCTCGTCCCCGAGGACGACGGGCCGCAGGAGTCCGAGGACAGCACCACGCCGTCCGCGCCGTTCGACCCGTCCGAGCACTCCGCGGAGGGCGTGCTCGCCTACCTCGACACGACCACCGACGCGGACGAGATCGCCCGTGTCCTCGCCGCCGAGCAGGCAGGCAAGGCCCGTAAGACCGTCCTCGCCCGCGGCGAGCAGCAGCAGGAGGCACAGAAGTGACCGTCCACGGCGCATACCGCGGGATCCCCCGCGACGACCTCGGATACCTCAACAGCGCGGGCAGGCCGGACGTGTTCCACCGGGCCAACCTCCCGCGCGTCGGCCTGGACGACGTCGCCGCGCTCGCCACGGGCGTGATGACGTCGGTGGACCTGTGGCTGAACGAGGGCGACCTCGTCACCAACCTCACGTTCGTCTCCGCAGGTACGGCGGCCGGCACCCCGACCAACTGGTGGTTCGCGCTGTACGACCCGACCGGCGCGCTGATGGCGCAGACGGCGGACCAGACCAGCACGGCGTGGGCGGCGGACACGGTCAAGACGCTGGCACTGGCCACGGCGCAGCGGATCACCCGCTCGGGCAAGTACAAGGCGGCGATCAACGTCACGGCGACGACTCCGCCGACGCTCGTCGGCACGGTCGGCGCGAAGCCCGTCCTGTCCGGCGAGGCGAACCTGTCACAGACGTCCGGCAGCGGCCTGACCACCACGGCCCCGGCGACGATCGCGACCCCGGCGTTCAAGCGCCAGGTCCCGCTCGTCATCGCGACCTGATCGGAGGTACGGACAGATGCCTCTCTCTGGAGCGATGCTCGCCGTGTCCGCCTATGCGGAGCTGAGCACGGCACTGGACCTCGGTACGGGCAAGGCGCCGCAGTCGCTGTCCCGCCAGATGTCCCTCAAGAACGGCACGGCGGCAGGCCAGGCCGACAGGGTGTTCTCCGACCGCCGGACGCTCGCCGCGTCGGCTACCGAGGACCTCGACCTGGCGGGCGTACTCCTCGACGCCTTCGGCAGCGCGATCACCTTCGCCCGGATCAAGGGCCTGGTGATCGCGGCGGCGGCCGGGAACACGAACAACGTGGTGGTTGGGGCTGCTGCGTCGAATCCGTGGGCCACGCTGCTCAGTTCCACGGGCACCGTGACTCTGCGGCCAGGCGCGTTCCTCGCGGTCGGTACCGGAACTGCGGACGCCACCGGCTACGCGGTCACCGCAGCGACGGCGGATCTCCTGAAGATCGCCAACAGCGCTGGGTCGACGTCGGTGACCTACGACATCCACATCATCGGCGCGTCCGCGTAGCTGCCGCGCTCAAGGGGTGCGGGAGGCCCTGGCGGTGGGCCTCCCGCACCCCTTCCGCCCATTGAGCAAAGGGGGGCTGATCGTGCCTGCAACCGGCTATGTGAGCCCGACAGGGGACGCGCGCAAGGTCAACCGGTCCGGGGACACGATGACCGGGGACCTGGTGCTCGCCGACTCCACGCCGGACACCGCCGCGTCGGCCGCCTCGAAGGAGTACACGGACACGACGGCCGTCTCGAGCGCGGCGGGCGCGGTGACGGTGCACGTGGGTGCGACAGATCCGCATGGGGACCGGGCAGCGGCAGTCGGGGCGTTGGCTGGCCATGTCGGGGCCACCGACCCGCACGGCGACCGGGCAGCCGCTACGACGGCGCTGGATGGCCATGTCGGGGCCACTGACCCACACGGGGACCGGACAGCCGCAACCACGGCCCTGACCGCGCACGCTGGCGGGAGCGATCCGCACGGGGATCGCGCTTACGCCGACGACAAGTTCGCCACCAAGCTGGATCTCACGGCTCTGGGCGGCACCGTCAACAGCCTCTCCAGCGCAGTCAGTAACCTGGACGGGTTCGTCAGCGACTGCCTCACCCGAGTCCAGAACATCGAACAGGGCACCGCCTACCTCAACGGCGGCCACTACGTCGGCCCCGTCGACATCACCGGCTTCAGCCTCACCATCAACGATGGCAATCTGCTCATCGTCTCCAGCGGCACCGCCATCAACCGGCTTGCCCGCGGCGGCGACGGCTTCTACGCGGCCTACGTCCTCGCGAACGGACCGAACGAAGCCGATGAGCGGTGGGCGTTCCAGATGGCCCCAGGTTCCGATGACGTTCGCCTCGTCGACGCGGCGAACGGCGTGCAGGTGCTGCGATTCGCCTCGGGCGCCACGGCGCGAGTCGGGTTTCTGGGCGCCGCACCCGTCGCCCGACAGTCCGTGACTGGCTCTCGCAGCGACGGCAGCGCACTCGCCTCCCTCCTGACCGCTCTGGCCGCCCTCGGCCTCATCACGGACGGGTCGACCCTATGACCTCCGTCATCGCAGGGCAGCCCATCGCCCTCCTGGCCCAGTGGTACGAGTACGAGGGCGGCCCGCTCGTCGACCTCGATGCCACACCCACAATCGGCATCACCCGGGTCGCTGGCGGGACGGTCGTCCTGGCCCCGACGACTACCGGTGTCTCCCACCCGGGGACCGGCTCGTACGGCTACGGCTGGACGCCCGCCGTCGACCTCGCCCCCGGCCTGTACCTGGCTTTGTGGAGCGGCGCGAAGGCCGGGAGCCCAGTCACTGCGACCGAGTCCCTCACCGTCACCGCGCCAACGACGGGCCGCGTGTACGCGACGGTCCCGGAGTACGAGGCGTACCCAGGGGGCACGTCGCCCGCGCCGTCGACCACGGGGACCCGCCTGGTGCAGGCGTCGCGCATGCTGGACCGGCAGGTGCTTCGGTACTGCGTGTACGACGTCGACACGGCCTCCGGGACGCCGACCCACCCGCTGGTGATCGCCGCGCTCCGGGACGCGGTGTGTGCGCAGGTCGCATGGTGGGAACAGGTCGGCGACCCGTCCGGCGCCGATGCGGTCGGCTGGGAGTCGGTCTCCATCGGCTCCGTGAACCTCGGCCGCTCGGTGACCGCGGTGTCCGGCGAGGACGCCCCGGCCCGGCAGATCGCCCCGGCCGCCTGGGACGCGCTCCTCAGTCTTGACCTGACACCGGGCGTCTTCCGCATGGGCGCGGTGGTCTCGTGCTGATCCCGCGCTTCCTGATGCGGCACCAGATCACTGTCGAACCGTACCTCGGCAACACCAGCAAGGGCCCCAAGTACGGGGCCCCGGTGACGGTCCGGTGCTTCGTGGACGAGCAGACCCGCGGTGTCCGTACGCCGGACGGCGAGCAGGTCACCTCGACCTCGACGGCCTTCGCCGACCCGGGCACGCAGGCACCGGCTTTCTCCCGCGTCACGCTCCCCTCCGGCCGGGTCACCAAGGTCATCCAGACCAAGGACCGCGACGGCGGCGGCCTGCCCGTCCCCAACCACGTGGAGATCCAGCTCGAATAGAGGGAGGCCGTCATGGCGCAGTCCTTCCGGCTCACCTGGCGCGGGCCCGCCGTCGTCGCCGAGCTGCGCCGCGGCGCCGCGCGCGGCCTGTACATCGCAGCCGAGCACGTCCTCGGCGAGTCCAAGAACGTCGTCCCGCTGGACGAGAGTCCGCTCATGCACTCCGGCACCGCGAGTGTGGACGAGGGCTCGCTCACCGCGATGGTGTCCTACGACACCCCGTACGCGGTCATCCAGCACGAGCGGCTCGACTTTCGCCACGCACCCGGGCGGACGGCCAAGTACCTGGAGGGCCCGGTCAACCGGAACGGCCCGACCGTGCAGGCGCTGATCGCCGCACAGATGCGGCGGTCGCTGCGGTGAGCGGCTACACCGGCAGCCTGCTGGACGGGATCGCTGGCCTCCTACAAGAAGCCGGCATCGGCATCTTCCGGCCAGACGACGTCATCGCGGACCCGGACGCCGGGATCTTCCGCGGCGTGATGCCCGACAGCCCGAACCGGGCACTCGGCCTGACCGCGTACCCGGTCACCGACGACGACACGGAGAACGCGGTAACCGGGGTGCAGATCCGCATGCGCGCGGGACGGGACCCGGACGCGATCGACGACATGGCCGACGCCGTCTGGGGCGCGCTGCACGGCCGCCGGCATTACGACTGCGGCGGCATCCATGTGGCGCTGTCGTGGCGGCAGTCGCAGGACTGGATCGGCCAGGACGCGCACGGGCGCATGGAGCTGGCCGCGAACTTCTACTTCCGGACCGTGCGGTCCGGGACCTATCTGATCGACTAGGAAGGGCCTCGTCATGACCACTCCCGTGACCGCACTCGCCCGCAGGTGGGCGCTCCAGATCGACATGTCCGCCGCGAAGGACGGCTCGGACTGGCAGACCGTGATCGGGGTGACGGAGTTCAACCCGGCGGCGGAGCCCAACATCGAGGACAGCAGCGACTACGACGGCGGCGGCTGGGCGGGCAACACCAAGACTGGCCAGTCCTGGGAGCTGGGCGTCACGATCAACCGGCGCATCAACGACCAGACGAAGGTGTACCACGTCACGCATGAGGCCTTCAGGGCCGCCGCGTACGCCTTCGGATCGGCGTCCCAGGTTCATGTCCGCTACTACGACCGCGACGGGCTGCCCGAGGCGTACGAGGGCACCGCGCTGGTGACGTGGGCGCCGTCCGGCGGCGAGTACACCGCCCTGGACCAGGTCGAGATGACGCTGACCGGCGACGGCCCGCTGCTGCTCATCACGAACCCGGTGGCCTGATGGCGAACAGCACCGCGTTCGAGGCCCTCGACGACTTCCTCTCTGACGGCCTCCTCCTGCCCGTCAAGTGCGCGGACGGGGTCACGCGGGAGTACCACATTCCCGACCCGTCCGCCGAGGCCGGTATCAAGATCGAGCGGATCACCAGCCTGGCCGCACGGCTGGCGGCCGGCGGGGCGGCACCGGAGGGTCCGGTCCTCGACGACCGCGAGGAGCTGGACCTGTACCGGCTCTGCCTGGGCGACGCGTACGAGAAGCTCCGCGCCGAGACGTCGTGGAGCATGTTCAAGCACGTCAGCCTCACGGTGATGTTCTGGATCACCACCGACGAGGACACCGCCCTCGCGTACTGGCGCACCGGCGAGGCCCCGGGAAAAGCGGCGAGGAACCGGGCGGAGCGGCGGCGGCAACAGCGCGGCTCCTCGGCGTCGGCTGCGGCAAGCGGGACCCGGTCACTGGCCTCTACGAGTGGTACGAGGGCGGGATCCCGGCGCCGAAGCAGGGGCAGCGGAGGCCGGGGCCCCCAGCCGATCTGAACTGGCGCACGCTCCTCGCCCAGTGGGCGCTCATCGAGGCCGACCTCCACGAGGCGTACGGCATCGACGTGGAGGACGGCATCCTCCAGCGCCGCACGTGGCGCTGGCTCCAACTCCGCATCCTCGGCCTCCTCTCCACGGAGAGCAGGCTTCAGCGGCATTTCAACCCTCCTGAGGAACCTCGCACCAGCACCCGACGGAGGTGAGCCGTGGCCCTGACCGTCGGCGAGCTGAACGCGATCTTCACCATCGACGACCGCGCGGTGGACCCCGCGCTCCGCCGCGCCGAGCAGGCGCTGCGCCAGGCGGGCAGCAGCATGGGCGACGACGCCGAGCGGGCGGGCCAGCAGGCCGGGACCGCGCTCGGCGGCGGCTTCGTCCGCGGCGCTGACGACCAGTGGCGGAACATGCGCGGCGAGCTGGTCGACGCCGTCACGGCCGCCGCGCTGGAGGCGGAGCGCGAGGCCCGCATGGGCGGGCAGCGTGCTGGGGCGGCGCTCGGCGACGGGCTCGCGGACGGCGCCTCGGATGGGGCGGACGGGGCCGTCGCGGCGACCGAGTCCAAGCTCGACAGGCTGAAGACCGCCGCACTCGGTATCGGTGTCGCCGCCGGCGCGGTGCTCATGGACGCGTTCGGCCAGGCGATGGAGCAGTCCCAGATCACGGGACGGCTCGGCGCGCAGCTCGGCGCCACGGGCCCAGAGGCACAGCGGTACGGGCACATCGCTGGCCAGATGTACGCGTCGGCTGTCACCGAGGACTTCCAGGGCGCGGCGGACGCAATCTCGGTGACGATGCGGTCCGGACTGCTCCCGACGGGGGCGACCGAGGCGCAGATCCAGAGCATCTCAACCAAGGTCTCCGACCTCGCGGCCACCTTCGAGCTGGACCTCGGACAGGCCGCGAACGCCGCCGGTCAGATGATCAAGACGGGGCTGGCCAAGGACGGCACACAGGCGCTCGACGTCATGACTCGCGGCCTCCAGGTGATGGGGCCGAGGGCCGACGACTTGGCCGACACGTTCAACGAATACAGCACCATTTTCCGGCAGATGGGTCTCGACGCAACCACGACGACGGGCCTCCTTTCACAGGGAATGAAAGCGGGCGCACGCGATACCGATGTGGTCGCCGACGCGCTGAAAGAATTCACGCTCATCACGCAGGGCGGCGGCAAAGAGGTCGACGCCGCGTTCAAGAAGATCCACCTCTCTGGAAAGCAGATGCAGGCTGCTTTCATTAAGGGCGGCCCGGAAGCGAAGAAGGGGCTCGACAAGGTCTTTGACGGCCTCCGGAAGATCAAGGATCCGGCCACACGCAACGCCGTCGCCCTGACTCTCTTCGCCACGAAGAGCGAGGACACGCAGAAGGCTTTGATGGCGCTCGACCCGTCGTCGGCAGCGTCTGCGCTCGGGCAGGTCGGCGGGGCAGCCGACAAGATGGGCAACAGCCTCCGCGACGGCGCCGGGGTGAAGGTCGAGCAGTTCAAGCGGAAGGCCATGCAGGGCCTTATCGATTTCCTCGGAACCAGCGTGATTCCGAAGTTGTCGACCGTCTTCAATTTCGTTCAGGAGCATTCGGGGGCATTCAAGGTCGCGGCGGTCGGAGTGCTAGCACTCGGCGCGGCTTTCTCTGTCGCAGCGATCGGCGTATGGGCGATGAACAGCGCCATGCTCGCGAACCCGATGTTCTGGATTATCGCGGGAATCGCTGTCGCTGTCGTCGGCCTGGTGATGCTGGTCGTCACCTACTGGGACCAGATCAAATCGGCCACGCTGGCGGCCTGGGGCTGGGTGGTCGACAAACTGGTCTGGGCCAAGGACATGATGGTTCAGGCTTTCCTGAACTTCACCCTGATCGGCCTGATCATCAAGCACTGGTCGGCCATCAAGTCGGGCACGGTCTCCGCCTGGAACAGCCTGGTCGGCTGGGTGAAGGGCGTCCCCGGGATGCTCTACAACGCCTTCCTGAACTTCACCCTGATCGGCTTGGTCATCAAGCACTGGTCGACCATCAAGAAGGTCACGGTGTCGAAGGCGCTGGAGATGGTCGCCTGGGTCCGCGGCCTGCCAGGGCGCATCTCGGCCGCAATGGGCTCCATGGGCTCCCTCCTCGTCCAGAAGGGCCGCAACGTCGTACAGGGCCTGTGGAACGGCATCTCCGGCATGGGCGGCTGGATCCGCTCGAAGCTGATGGGCTGGGCGAAGAGCGCGATCCCGGGACCGATCGCGAAGGCCCTGGGCATCAACAGCCCGTCCAAGGTGACCAAGGCTCAGGGCCGGTGGATCGCCCGCGGCCTGGTCGACGGTCTCACCGGGTCCTCGAAGCAGGTCAAGGCGGCCGCCACGAAGCTGGCGGACATCGTCGCCGACAGCATGCGCCCGGGCCGGGCGCGCTCGAGCGCGCTGAAGAGGATCAGCCAGGACAGCAAGAAGCTGATCAAGCTGGCGGATCAACGCGAGAGGGTTGCCGCGCGGCTGAAGGCGACGCAGAAGCGGCTGTCCGACCTCACGAGCGCACGGAGCAAGCTCGCCGCGGACGTGAAGAAGGGGGTGCTGGACAGCGCCGACATCACGAAGCAGGACTCGGGCGGCTGGCCGCAGACCGCGGAGACGATCCTCGCCGGGCTGAAGCAGGACACCGCCGCGGCCCAGCAGTTCGCGAAGAACCTCGCCACGCTCCGCAAGAAGGGCGTGCGTGCGGACCTGATCGCGCAGATCGCGCAGGCCGGAGTCGAGCAGGGCTCCTCTGCGGCTGCCGCCCTGGCGAACGCGAACTCGAGCCAGGTGAAGCAGATCAACTCGCAGCAGAAGGCGCTCGTCGCTGCGGCCGGCCAGGCCGGGGCGACCGCGGGCGATGCCATGTACGGCGCGGGCATCCACGCGGCGCAGGGCTTGATCAAGGGGCTCTCGTCGCAGCAGAAGCAGATCGAGAAGCAGATGTTGCAGATCGCCAAGGGCATGTCCAAGGCGATTCGTGCGGCGCTGGGGATCAAGAGCCCGTCGAGGGTCATGGCGCGCGTGGGCGCGTACACGGCCGAGGGCCTGCGTCGGGGCATCGAGTCCGGCCGAACGGCGGTCAACAGGTCGATGGCGTCGCTGGTGGAGACTCCGGCGCCGGGCTCGTGGGACAGCGCGTCCGGGCGTGCGCGCGCGGCTGCGGCGCAGCGGGTTGTGCTGGAGCTGCGGTCCTCGGGGAGTGCCGAGGACGACTACCTGATCGGCCGTGTGCGACGCGGCATCCGGAAGAAGGGCGGCGGCGACGTCGACCTCGTCCTGGCGGGAAGGAGGTTAAGCTGATGGCCTTCCCGGAAGATCCGCTGGGCTCGCGCGTCGAGTTCCAGATCGGTGGGGTGTGGACGGACGTCACGCCGTACGTGCAGACGGAGAGCCTCATCACGCACTCCTGCGGCCGTACAGGTGAGGGCCAGGGGGTCGATCCGGCCTCCTGCGCCGTCGTCCTCAAGAGCCCCGATGGCCTCTTCGCCCGGCGCAACCCGCGGAGCCCGTACTACGGACTCTTGACACGGAACACTCCGATGCGGGTGTCCGTCGTCAGCGGCCAGCAGCGGCTCTGGCTGCCGGACGGGGTGGGGTCGCGTGTGTCCACACCGAGTGTGACCGCGCTCAATGTGGCGGGCGGTCTCGACGTACGCATCGAGGTCGCCCTGACCAACTGGGGCGTGTTCGACTTCGTCGAGCTGTGCGGCAAGTGGATCAGCAACGCGACACAGCGGAGCTGGATTCTCTACCTCGACAACACCGGGTGCCTGGTTCTTCGGCTCACTCTGGACGGCACCAACGCCCAGACGGCCACTTCAACGGTTCCGATCCCGGTGCCTTCATCGGGGCGCATCGCCCTGCGCAGCACCTGGAACAACTCGACGGGCGTGGTGACGCATTACACCGCGCCGTCAATCGCGGGCCCGTGGACGCAGTTGGGCGCGACGATCACGCTCACCGGCGGGACTCTGTTCGCAAACTCAACGGCCCTCCAAATCGGGGACGTCGACCAGACAGTCGGCGTCGTCCCGTCGGCTGGCAACGTCTACGCCTTCCAGCTGCGCGACGGCATCAACGGCACGGTCGTGGCGAGCGCCGACTTCACCGCCCAGGCCATCGGCACCACCTCCTTTGTGGACGCTGCCGGCCGCACGTGGACGCTGGCGGGGGGTGCAGAGATCACGAACCGGCAGATCCTGTTCTCCGGCGAGTATTCGGACTGGCCCACGGTGGCCAGCCGCGGCGGCCACCTGATCAAGGTCTCCGGGGAGGGCGCCGGCATCCTGCGGCGTCTCAACCAGGGAAAGAAGTCCCTGGCCAGCACTCTGCGGCGACGAGTCCCGTCCTTCGCACCCGTCGCCTACTGGCCTATGGAGGAGGGCTCGGACGCCACCCAGGCGTACAGTCCCGTGACTGGCGTGAGGCCGCTGCGGGCGACGAACTTCAGTTGGGCGGCGGATGACACGCTGCCCGGGTCGTCGCCTCTGCCGGTGGTCCAGGTCGGTGGGTCCTTCGTGGCGCCCGTGCCAGCGATCGCCGCGGGCTCGTGGCAGGTCGAACTCGTCTACAACCTGGACACCATGCCCGCCGCCTTGACGACGCTGTTCGAGGTGCGGACGACCGGCACTGCGCGCCGCGTGCGCGCACGCGTGACCACGAACAACGTGACCATCGACGGCCTGGACGCCGACGACGGAACGGTCTTCACCGGGTTCACCGCTGCACCGCAATTCACTGGCGCGTGGACCCGTCTCCAGATCAGGGCGTCCCAGTCCGGGGGCTCCGTGACGTACAGCGCGCGGTGGATCGTCATCGGCGGGACCGGCTTCGTCTCGGCGCAGACCATCACTGCCGTACCGGGCTACGTCATCGATGTCCGCTCCAGCTTCGGCACCGGGCTGGACGGCATGCGCTGGGGTCACCTGGCCGTCTTCAACCAGCTGACCGACACGCCCTTCAACGCTGCGGACCAAGCGTTCAACAGGGAGCCTGCGGCGGCTCGGCTGACGCGGCTGGGCTCCGAGGAGGGCGTGCCCGTCACGGTCAGTGGGTTCCAGGCTGACACGGCTCTGATGGGCCCGCAGCGGCCAGCCACGCTCCTGGAGCAACTGGAACAGGCCGAGGCGGCCGATGGAGGGCTGCTTGTCGAGGACCGGGTCCGGCTCGGTCTTCGCTACCGAACGCGGACGTCCATGTACAACCAGACGCCCGTGCTCACCCTGGCGTACGCGTCCAGAGGGCTCGGGCTGGCGGAGCCGGTCGACGACGACATGGACATCCGTAACGACGTCACGGTGGAACGGATCGGCGGCTCGGCGGGCCGGGCAGAGCTGACCACGGGAGCGCTGTCGGTACTGGATCCGCCGGACGGAATCGGCCGGTACGACGACAGCGTGCAGCTCAACCTCGCCAGCGATGACCAGACGGAGCCGATGGCCTGGTGGCTGGTGCACCTCGGCACCTGGGACGAAGCCCGATACCCGACCATCACCATCCGCCTGCACCGGGCGCCCTCCTTGATTCCGACCATCCTGGGCCTCAGCCTCGGTGACCTGATCCGGTTCACGGACCTACCGACCTACCTGCCGCCGGGTCCGCTGGATCTGATCGTGGTGGGGTACACCCAGCGGATCGGCACCCGCACATGGGAGATCGACCTCGTATGCGTGCCGGGCGGCCCGTGGGCGGTCGGTGTGGTCGGGGATACGGTGGCTGGCCGAGTCGACGCCAACCCGGGCGGGTCGACGCTCGTCACCGCGCTGACGGCCGTCACCACCGCGCTGACCGTGCACACGCCGGCCACCGGCCCGATGGCGCCCGCCCCTTGGATCACCTCCAGCGGCCCAGCGCCCACATACCCGTCCGAGTTCCCCGCCGATGTGCGGATCGCCGGAGAGGTGCTGACGGCGACGGCGATCCGCCCGTGGGGCTACGACTCGTTCGGGCGGTCGGTGGCAGCGGGCAGTTGGGGAACAGCCACGGATGGCCAGGCATGGACGCTGGCGGGTGGCTCGACGTCCGACCGCTCGGTGAACGGCTCCAGGGGCGTGGTCACGCTCGTCAGCTCGGCGACGACGGTCCGGTTCCAGACGCTGCCCGGAGTGGTCGCGGACTGCGAGGTCCGCTGCCGCATGTCGGCGTCCGCCGTAGCTACCGGGGCCGCGCTCACCCAGGCCGTCCTCCTTCGCTACGTGGACGCCTCGAACTACTACAGCGCCAGGCTCCACTTCGGGCTGACGGGCGCCATGCAGGTGTCCGTGACCCGTGCCGGGACGATCGTGGGCTCCGCCGTCTCGCTGGCGCCCACCTATGCCGCGAGCGATGAGTTCGAGGTGCGGGTGCGGCTGACCGGTCACCTGGTGCAGATGCGGGTGTGGCCGGTCGGTGCGCTGGAACCGTCGGTGTGGCACGTGGAGCAGACGGTGGTGACGTCGCCGATCGCGTCGGGGCTGGTGGGTACGGCGGTCGCCGCGGTGTCCGGCAACACGAACGTGTCGCCGCAGCTCCTGGTCGACGAGTTCGTCGTCCCGACCCCGCAGGTGTGGACGGTGGACCGGGCGGTCAACGGGGTGAGCAAGAGTCAGGCGGCCGGCGCGGAGGTCCGTGTTGCGCGGCCTGCCGTCGTGGCCCTGTAGAGGACGGAGAGCGGCATGACGTACGAGCCGTGGCAGCCCGGCATGATCATGACCCAGGCTCGGCTGGCAGCCATCAGCCCGGTGTGGACGGACTGGACACCGGTATGGACGACGTCGACCGGCGCGAATACACCGTCCCTCGGCAACGCGGTCGTCACGGCGAGGTACGCGCAGTCCGCGCTCACCGTGTACTGGCGCATGACGATCGTCTTCGGGACGACGACGAACTTCGGTGGTGGCGGCGGCTCGGACAACTGGAGGTTCTCCGCCCCGGTCACCGCAGCGGCGGTCACGGACGTCGTCGGCGGCGGCGAGGCACAGGATACGAGCGTCGCCGGAAGTGCCGGCCGAGTGCCGCTACGGCCGCGCCTGACAACCACCACCACGATCGAACTCGAGGTTTCTGGCGGCCGCGTGGACTCGGTCGCGGTGACCTCGGCTGGTCTGGTAGATGCAGTCAGCCCGTGGACCTGGGCGAATAGCGACATCATCCGGGCCTGGGGCCACTACGAAGCGGCTGCCTAATCGGAGGAACCACCAATGGATTATCCGTACGTGTCCGTCAACGCGATCGACGTCACCAACGTCGAATCGCGTATGTCGGTGGAACTGCACTTCGGGGGTGAATCCCTGCCCGGAGTAACCCAGGAGGACGTAGTGAACGCGGTGAAGGCCCTGTTCGCGCAGCAGCCGAACGTCACCGTCAATGCGCTGCGGTTCGAGGTGACCGCCTCGCCTGTCTGACCCTCTCCTGGTCCGTTCCGCCCCGTGCCACCTGGCGCGGGGCTTTCTCTTTGCCCTGGAGGCGACATGGCCGCAGAGATCCACCCCGCCACCGCGCGGATGCTCGAGAACTTCCGCTACGACCACCTGCCCGCGCGCCTCCAGGAGGTGAGCAAGCCCTTCCACGACCTGGCGCACCAGCTCACCGGGACGCTGTCCGGCCCGGAGGTGACGAAGGCCCTCGACAGCCTCTGGGAGGCGAAGAACTGGGCCGTCGTGGCCGCGTCCAGTGCCTCCCGGGCAGGCGCGTGATGGCGTCGCCACTGACAGCTGACCGGTTCCTCGCCGCGCTGACGGCGGAGGGTGTCCGCGTCATTGAGGTCGGCAACTGGCGGGACCACAACCGCGACCGGAAGGGCCCGTGGGGCCCGGTACACGGGGTGATGATCCACCACACCGTGACCAAGGGCACCCCGGCCACCGTCGCGATCTGCCGCAACGGCTACGGCGAGCTGCCCGGGCCGCTGTGTCACGGCGTCATCGCTAAGGACGGCACCGTGCACCTCGTCGGCTACGGTCGCGCCAACCACGCCGGGGCTGGCGACGACGACGTCCTCCAGGCGGTCATCGCCGAGCGGCCGCTACCTACAGCGAACGAGGCGAACACCGACGGCAACCCGCACTTCTACGGCTTCGAGTGCGAGAACCTCGGCGACGGCCAGGACCCCTGGCCCGCCGCGCAGGTCGAAGCGATCGTCCGGACGGCGGCGGCCCTGTGCCGGGCGCACGGCTGGGGCAAGGACGGCCCGACCTCCGTCATCGGCCACCTGGAGTGGCAGCCCGGCAAGCCGGACCCCAGGGGGCCCGGGATCACCATGCTGGCCGTCCGTCGGCGGGTGACCGAGCGGCTCGCGCACGCGGCCAGCTGGTCGCCGTCGACACCCACGACCGAACAGCGGCTGACCGCCCTGGAGCGGCGCGTCACCGCGCTGGAAGAGAAGGGGGCCTGACCATGGCCAAGGAATCCACGAAGCGGACTGCACGCACCGTCCTCCAGTCGGCGCTCGGATTCGCCGTCGCCCTGCCCGCCATCGTCGACGCCTCCGGCATCCCGGCGGCACTGCCGTGGGTCGCGGGCGGCCTGGCCGTCGCCGGCGGATTCGCCCGGGTGATGGCCCTCCCGAGCGTGCAGGCGCTGCTCCCGGGCTGGCTCCGCACGGACGACGTCGGGAGGCGCTGGTGACGTCCTCGGAGTCCGCGGCGGTCGCCGTCGAGCTGGAGCGGCTGCGCGGCACGGTGGAGGCCGGGTTCGCCCGCGTCGACGGGTCGCTCGCTCTGCTGGTCCAGCGCGGCGACCAGACGGACAAGGCCCTGGACGACCACGAGAAGCGGCTGGACGCGCTCGAGCGGAACCGGTGGCCGGTCCAGGCCGTCACGGCGCTGACGGCCGTGGGCGCCCTGGTAGTGACGATGTGGCAGGCCCTCGGAAAGTGATCTCGGGAAGTGACCTCAGCCCCCTTCCGCCTGCGGGCGGGAGGGGGCTCTTCGTCATGCTCCGATGGCGGCGACTGCCCGGGAGACGTCTGCCAGGTTGTACAGAACGACGTCGGCGCCGGCGGTGCGCAGATCCTCGGCCGAGGTGCGGCCTGTCGCGACAGCCACCACCCGCACGCCGGTCTCACGACCGCCCGCCACGTCGGCGGGGGTGTCTCCCAAGAACACGGCGTCTGCCGGAGCTACGACTGCGCGCTTCAGGGCTGCACGGAGTAGCTCAGGACGTCCTTCACCGTCCTCGCCGTACGCGCCGTTCTCCAGGTCCAGGTAGCTGTCGAGTCCGAACACTGCGAGTTTCACCTCTGCGGCCGCGCGCACGTTGCCCGTCACCACGGACTGGCGCACGCCCTGCTCAGCGAGAGCTGATAGCACGGCCGCAGTCCCGGGCAGGGCGTGTCCACGCTCGCGCAGCTCGGCAGCATGACGGACATGTACGGTCCCGAGCGCTTGGGCGAAAGAGGTGAACAGGTCGTCTGTGTAGGGGACATCGTGGAGCCGTGCCGTCTCGCGCAGGATCACGCGCTCCGTCGACCCGGTGACGTCCGCCTGCTCGAGCAGCGTCACGCCAGTGACCTGGTGAAACGCCTCGGCCCACAGCTCACGGCCGAGGCCGCGGGTAGCCATCAGCGTGTGGTCGATGTCCCACAGAACCAGCTCCGGCACCAGCGTTCCTCTCTCCGCAAACTGCACCACCCTGCGTAGCGGGAAGCCTACGCTCGGGAGCAGGCAAGTGAGGAGTGGGCATGGTTGCAGCAGACCTCCCGATCGGGGACCGGATCCGGCACCATCGTGGCGGCCGTCGGCAGGACGCGGTCGCCGGACTGGTCGGGATCTCACCCGATTACCTGTCGCAGATCGAGCGCGGCCTCAAAATCCCCTCGCTGCCGATCCTCTACGCCCTCGCCCAGGAGCTGGGCGTCCCCGCAGCCGCTCTCCTCTCCGAGCAGGAGCCCGCCGAGGAGGCTGCGGTGGAAACGGCGGAGGCTGCGGTGGGTCGGGCCCTGCTCGGGTACGGGCCCGCCCGCAGCGCTGAGCCGGTCGCCGCGGCTGTGCTGAGAGACCGGGTGGAGGCAGCGTGGCAGAGCTGGCAGACGGCGGGCGACCGCTTCACCCAGGCGGCCTCGGCACTGCCTGATCTCGTCGCGGACACCGAGCACACCGTGCGGGCCGCCCGCGCCGGGACCGACGTGGCCGAACGGCGGGCTGTTCTCCGGGCGGCGGCCGACCTGTATTGCCTGCTCCGGTCGTACCTGCGGCGCACCGGCCGTGTGGACCTCGCGACGCTCGCCGCGGACCGGGCGATGCGGGCGGCTGAGGACGCCGACGACCCGCTGCGGATCGCGACCGCCCAGTGGAATCTGGGGCACGTCCTCCTCGCTGCCGGGCAGCCGGGTGAGGCGGAGGAGCTGGCACTGCGGGCGGCCGAGCGGGTGGCTGTGACGCGGATGCCGGAGGCAGAGCGGGCGGCGATGGGCGGCGCCCTCCAACTGGTCGCGGTGGTGGGTGCGGCCCGGCGGCGCCGGTGGTGGGAGGCGCGGGAGCGGCTGCGGGAGCATGCGGCACCGGCGGCCCGCCAGGTGCGGGACGGCAGCAACGTCGGGTGGACGGTGTTCGGGCCGACGAACGTGGGGTTGCACGCGTTGTCGATCGAGATGGAGGCGGGCGAGACCGGGGAGGCGCTGCATACGGCGGACGCGATCGACACGTCGTCGCTGCCGTCGCTGGAGCGCGAGTTCACGTTCGGCCTGGAGGTGGCCGCCTGCCATAGCCAGCGGCGGGATGACGCGGCCACGCTGCTCGCCCTGCTCGGGCTGGAAGCCATCGCGCCGGAGGACCTGGCGCGCACCCCGCTGGCACGGCAGCTGGTGCTGACCGTGATCCGGCGCGCGCGGGCGATGCACGCGCGGCAGGCTGAGCAGTTGGCGGAGCGGATCGGCCTGGTCTAGAACGAGCCTGTGGCCCACCCGAGCTGACAGTTCGGGTGAGACTGCTGGGGCCTGTCTACGGTCATCGGTGTGAGACGGATCACTGTGGCCGTGGAGGCGTGAGCGATGGACCAGACCGTGCGGATCGGTGTCCCTACCCATGAGGTGCTCGCTGGTTTGCCGATTCCGGCCCGGCTGTCCGACTCGCAGCAGCAGGGTCATGTGTGCGTGTGGGGTGGGGAGGCGCTCACGTCGGAGACGGCGGTGGACCTAGGCTCTCGCAAGGTCGACGGCGGCGGCATGATCTTCCCCCGCAGCTGTCGTGTCTGCCTCGGTCACGCCGCTTTGAACGCCCTGTGGGTTCACGCGTCCGGGCCGGGGGCCTGCCCGGAGTGCCAGGTGTCCCCGGACTGCACCACGGGCCGGGCGCTGAACCGCCTCATCCGGCAGACCCACCGATGAGGTGCGACCGCTGCGGCGGGCCGATCCAGAGCGACGAGACGTACGACACCTTCATCCCCGACAGCGGGTCCGCTGCGGCTCCAGCAACGGTTCTGCACCGAAGGCCGTGTGAGCGTCTGCTCTCCCAGACGGCCCCAGCCG
Organism: Streptomyces sp. NPDC047000; assembly: GCF_040644295.1. Lineage (NCBI taxonomy): Bacteria > Bacillati > Actinomycetota > Actinomycetes > Kitasatosporales > Streptomycetaceae > Streptomyces > Streptomyces sp. NPDC047000. The sequence continues at coordinate 17,719 of NZ_JBEYWE010000003.1, read as the reverse complement.
AACGGATCCGCTACCGGTTTACACGCCGGTAGCGATTGGAGCGCGGCCGCCCCCGGGCGTTCCCCCGGACGGGGGCGGCCGCTTGCACTCGGGGGCGCTGTGATGTGCGTCCGGCGCACCCGTGATGCGCTCGCCTATTCGGTTGAGCGCAACCGCCCCGTCCTCCTGCATCGGAGGGCGGGGCGGTTCACTATGTGTGGGAGGTGTCCCCTGCCGACTGATTCGGCAGGGGACACCCTTCCGGTCGGGGGCCTCCCGAGCTCTCCGACCGGGTCTGCATGGGGGCTGTGCGTCAGACGGAATGGTCGCGTCCGCCTCCCCTTTTACTTGCACTGTACCCACAGCGGTGATCGATCTACAGGGAGTAGACGGTGTGTCTGCAAAACCCTGAGCCGAGCGGTATGGAGCCGTCGGCCGCCGTGGGGTGCTGGCTGAACCGGATCGGCGCTCGCGGCCCCGCGAGATGTTACGGGGTAGTAGCGGGGTACCAAGATCAAGGCATGTAGAAGGCCGGTAGATTCTGGTGATCTACCGGCCTTCTGACCTGGCACTATGCCTCTGTGGGGCTAATAGGATTTGAACCTATGGCCTCATCCTTATCAGGGATGCGCTCTAACCAACTGAGCTATAGCCCCGCCGCGCTCTGCGGTGTATGTCCCGCGCGCTGACTCCTGAAGGTTAGCGCACGACCGGGGCAGTCCCAAAATCGATAGACGGAGGGGCCTCAGCCGATGTTTGAGGGGGTGCTCACTCGTCTTCGGCGAGGGTGAGCTCGATGCCTCCGACGAAGCCGGCGGACAGGTTGTAGATGAACGCGCCGAGGGTCGCCAGCGCGGTCGCGAGGACCACGTCGATGACCGCGATGATCGCCGTGAACATCAGGACGTGCGGGAGGGACAGGAAGGACTGGAGGTCGAAGCCGTTCGACTCGTTCGACCCGGTGGCCTCCGAGATCGTGCCGCCGACCGTGGAGAACACGCCCATCGCGTCCATGACCATCCACAGCACCGCGGACGCGACGATCGTGCAGATGCCCAGCGCGATGGAGAGCAGGAAACTCACCTTCATCACCGACCACGGGTCGGCCTTGGCCACCCTCAGCCGCGCCTTGCGCGTGCGGGGCGCGGTGCGCGCGCCGGTGCGGGGGCGGCGGACCGCACCCGCCGGGGGCTGCTGGGTCGGGTACGCCTGCGGCGGGTGGTACGGCGCGGCCTTCTGGTGCGGCCGGTCGGCGGGAGGCAGGGGGGAGGCCTGCTCGGCGCCGGCGGACGTCTGGCCGGCCGGGTACTGCTGCCGGGCCTGAGCACCCCGGCCGTCCGCCGCCGCTCCTCCCTGGGTGCTCTGCGGGTCCGGCGCCGGATCCGCCTTGACCGGTCTCAGCTGGGTCGTGTGGGGATCGTGCGCCGGCGCGGCGGAGCCACGGCCGCCGCCGTCAGGACCGGTACCCGTGGTGGTACCGGACGAACCGGCGCCCGTGGCTCCGCTCACGATGACTCTCTCCTCGCGCTACTCGGCCGAGGGCGCCTCACCCTCGTCCGTGCCGGTGGCCGGGGACTGGCCGGCGGTCTCGTCGTCGGCGATGACACCGCCGTCGACCTCCTCCGCCTCGCGCCCCTCCTCGGCGTTACGTGCGATACCGACCACGGCATCGCGCTTGCCCAGGTTGATCAGCTGGACGCCCATGGTGTCACGGCCCGTCTCCCTGACCTCATTGACTCGCGTACGAATCACACCGCCGCCGAGCGTGATGGCGAGGATCTCGTCGGTCTCCTCGACAATCAGCGCACCGACGAGGGAGCCGCGGTCCTCGACGATCTTGGCAGCCTTGATACCGAGGCCGCCGCGCCCCTGGACGCGGTACTCGTCGACGGCGGTCCGCTTCGCGTACCCGCCGTCGGTGGCGGTGAACACGAACGTACCGGGTCGGACGACATTCATCGAGAGCAGCTCGTCCTCGCCGCGGAAACTCATGCCCTTGACGCCCGAGGTGGCCCGGCCCATGGGCCGCAGGCTCTCGTCGGAGGCGGTGAACCTGATCGACTGCGCCTTCTTGCTGATGAGCAGCAGATCGTCGTCCGCCGAGACCAGGTTCGCGCCGATCAGCTCGTCGTCGGAGCCGTCCTCCTGCTCGCGCAGGTTGATCGCGATGACACCGCCCGCGCGCGGGGAGTCGTAGTCCTTCAGCGGCGTCTTCTTGACCAGGCCCGCCTTGGTGGCGAGGACCAGGTACGGCGCCGCCTCGTAGTCGCGGATCGCGAGGATCGCGGCGATCGCCTCGTCCGGCTGGAAGGCCAGCAGGTTCGCCACGTGCTGCCCCCGCGCGTCCCGCCCGGCGTCCGGGAGCTCGTAGGCCTTCGCCCGGTAGACGCGGCCCTTGTTGGTGAAGAACAGCAGCCAGTGGTGCGTGGTCGAGACGAAGAAGTGGTCGACGATGTCGTCCTCCTTCAGCTTCGTGCCGCGCACCCCCTTGCCGCCGCGCTTCTGGGCACGGTAGTCGTCGGTCTTGGTGCGCTTCACGTAACCGCTGCGGGAGACGGTCACCACGATGTCCTCTTCGGCGATCAGGTCCTCGATGGACATGTCACCGTCGTAGGGCACCAGCATGGTCTTGCGGTCGTCGCCGTACTTCTCGACGATCGCCGCCAGTTCCTCGCTGACGATGCCGCGCTGGCGGACCGGGGAGGCGAGGATCTCCTTGTACTCGGTGATCTTCGCCTGCAGTTCGTCGTGCTCCTGGACGATCTTCTGCCGTTCCAGGGCGGCGAGCCGGCGCAGCTGCATCTCGAGGATGGCGTTGGCCTGGATCTCGTCGATCTCCAGAAGGCCCATCAGGCCGGTACGCGCGATCTCGACGGTGTCACTGCGCCGGATCAGGGCGATGACCTCGTCGATGGCGTCCAGGGCCTTCAGCAGGCCGCGCAGGATGTGCGCCCGCTCCTCGGCCTTGCGCAACCGGAAGCGCGTACGGCGGACGACGACCTCGATCTGGTGCGTCACCCAGTGGCGGATGAACGCGTCCAGGGAGAGCGTGCGCGGGACGCCGTCGACCAGGGCCAGCATGTTGGCGCCGAAGTTGGTCTGCAGGTCGGTGTGCTTGTACAGGTTGTTCAGGACCACCTTGGCGACCGCGTCGCGCTTGAGCACGATGACCAGGCGCTGGCCGGTACGGCTCGACGTCTCGTCGCGGACGTCCGCGATGCCGCCGATCCTGCCGTCCTTCACCAGGTCGGCGATCTTCTGCGCGAGGTTGTCGGGGTTCACCTGGTACGGCAGCTCCGTCACCACCAGGCACTGGCGGTTCTGGATCTCCTCGACCTCGACCACCGCGCGCATGGTGATCGAGCCGCGGCCGGTGCGGTACGCCTCCTCGATGCCCTTGCGGCCGACGACGAGCGCGCCGGTCGGGAAGTCGGGGCCCTTGATCCGCTCGACGAGGGCGTCCAGCAGGTCCTCGTGCGAGGCCTCCGGGTTCTCCAGGTACCACTGGGCACCGGCCGCGACCTCGCGCAGGTTGTGCGGCGGGATGTTGGTCGCCATGCCGACCGCGATACCGGCCGAGCCGTTGATCAGCAGGTTCGGGAAGCGGGACGGCAGGACGGTCGGCTCCTGGGAGCGGCCGTCGTAGTTGTCCGTGAAGTCGACGGTCTCCTCGTCGATGTCGCGGACCATCTCCATCGACAGCGGCGCCATCTTGCACTCGGTGTAGCGCATGGCCGCGGCCGGGTCGTTGCCCGGGGAGCCGAAGTTGCCGTTGGAGTCGACGAGCGGCATGCGCATCGCCCACGGCTGCGCGAGACGGACCAGGGCGTCGTAGATGGAACTGTCGCCGTGCGGGTGGTAGTTGCCCATGACGTCGCCGACCACGCGGGCGCACTTGTAGAAGCCGCGCTCGGGGCGGTAACCGCCGTCGTACATGGCGTACAGCACGCGCCGGTGGACGGGCTTGAGACCGTCCCGGACGTCGGGCAGCGCGCGGGACACGATGACGGACATCGCGTAGTCCAGGTACGACCGCTGCATCTCCGTCTCGAGCCCGACGGGCTCGATGCGCTGGGCGGTCTCCACGCTCTCGGCGGGCGTGGTGGGAATGTTCTCGTCGGCCATTGCCGGTGGGGATCCTTCCTGGTGCGGTCAGCTGAGGCGGCCGACTCAGATGTCGAGGAAACGGACGTCCTTGGCGTTGCGCTGGATGAACTGGCGGCGTGCCTCGACGTCCTCGCCCATCAGCACCGAGAACAGGTCGTCGGCCTGGGCGGCGTCGTCGAGGGTGACCTGGCCCAGGACGCGGTGGTCGACGTCCATCGTGGTGACGCGCAGCTCCTCCGCGTTCATCTCGCCGAGGCCCTTGAAGCGCTGGATGGAGTCCTCGCGCACCCGCTTGCCGCGCTGGCGGCCCAGCTCCAGCAGGGCGTCGCGCTCGCGGTCGGAGTAGGCGTACTCGATGTCCTCACGGCCCCACTTGATCTTGTAGAGCGGCGGCCGGGACAGGAAGACGTGGCCGGCCTCGACCAGGGGCCGCATGAAGCGGAACAGGAAGGTCAGCAGCAGTGTGTTGATGTGCTGGCCGTCGACGTCGGCGTCCGCCATCAAGATGATCTTGTGATAGCGGAGCCGGGAGATGTCGAAGTCCTCGTGCACACCGGTGCCGAAGGCGGAGATCAGCGCCTGGATCTCCTGGTTCTGCAGGATCTTGTCGATCCTGGCCTTCTCGACGTTGAGGATCTTGCCGCGGATCGGGAGGATCGCCTGGTACTGCGGATTGCGGCCCGACTTGGCCGAACCGCCGGCGGAGTCGCCCTCGACGATGAAGATCTCGCACTTGATCGGGTCGTTCGACTGGCAGTCGGCCAGCTTGCCCGGCAGCGACGCGCTCTCCAGCAGACCCTTGCGACGGGTCAGGTCACGCGCCTTACGGGCCGCGACGCGCGCGGTGGCCGCCTGGATGGACTTGCGGATGATGTCCGCGGCCTCGTTCGGATTGCGGTCCAGCCAGTCGTTGAGGTGCTCGTAGACCGCCTTCTGGACGAAGGTCTTGGCCTCCGTGTTGCCCAGCTTGGTCTTGGTCTGGCCCTCGAACTGCGGCTCGCTCAGCTTCACCGAGATGATCGCCGTCAGGCCCTCACGGATGTCGTCGCCCGTGAGGTTGTCGTCCTTCTCGCGCAGCAGCTTCTTGTCGCGCGCGTACTTGTTGATCAGCGAGGTCAGCGCCGCCCGGAAGCCCTCTTCGTGGGTGCCACCCTCGTGGGTGTGGATGATGTTGGCGAAGGAGTACACGCCCTCGCTGTAGCCGCTGTTCCACTGCATCGCGACCTCGAGGGACAGGCTCTTGTCCTTGTCCTCGGCGTCGAGCGCGATCACCGTGGGGTGCACCGCCTCTCCCTTGCGGGAGTTGAGGTACTTCACGAAGTCGACGATGCCGCCCTCGTAGTGGTACGTGATCGACTTGACCTCGGCCTTGACGTCGGCACCCGCCTCGTCCGCCCCGGTCACCGCCTTCGCCGACTCGCGCTCGTCGGTGAGCTTGATCGTCAGGCCCTTGTTGAGGAACGCCATCTCCTGGAAACGCCGCGAGAGCGTCTCGAAGGAGTACTCGGTCGTCTCGAAGATCTCCGGGTCCGCCCAGAACGTGACCGTCGTACAGGTGGCGTCCGTGGCCTCGTGGCGCGCCAGGGGCGCCGTCGGAACGCCCATCTTGTAGTCCTGCGTCCAGCGGTAGCCGTCCCGGCTGATGTCGACCGACACCTTGTTGGACAGGGCGTTCACCACGGAGACGCCGACGCCGTGCAGACCGCCGGAGACCGCGTACCCGCCGCCGCCGAACTTGCCGCCCGCGTGCAGCACGGTCAGCACGATCTCCACAGCCGGTTTCTTCTCCACCGGGTGCATGCCCACCGGGATACCGCGGCCGTTGTCGTACACGCTGACCCCGCCGTCGGGCAGGATCGTCACGTCGATGGTGTCGGCGTAACCGGCCAGCGCCTCGTCGACCGCGTTGTCCACGACCTCATAGACGAGGTGGTGCAGACCCCTCTCACCGGTCGAGCCGATGTACATGCCGGGTCGCTTGCGTACCGCGTCCAGACCCTCGAGGACGGTGATGGCGCTGGCGTCGTACGAGGCGGTGACCTCACCGTTCGACGAGGTCACCGCGCCGTGCTCGCCGGCGTCGGTGGACGGGATGTTCTCGTTGGGGTTGCCGGAATCGGCCACGAAGCGCCCTTTCTGGCACAGCACGAGCCGGGCTCCCGGGGTCCCCCTTGGGGAAGGGGCGTCACCGGAGCGGCTGCGGCATGTTGCGTTGGTAAGCCTGGATCAGCGGTGTGCTCAGCGTTTTTCAGCGTTGCTCAGCTTTTCCCGGACGGTCCCCACGGTTGGGGCGGGATTGCCTTCCAGTCTACCGGTAGCACTGACACTGATGGGGGTTTGCCGGTACCTGAGTCCCCATATGCCGCCCTCAACCGGGCTCGGCCGACTCCCGATATGCGGAAGGGGTCTCCAAGAGGCTCACGGAGGCACTCAGCGCTTCGAGCCGTCAACCCTTGGCTACTCAAGGGTCAGATCGGGATCAGACTGGAAATCGCACCCTCGTACGGACGCGAAACGCCTTCGGACGGGCATGCCGAAGGAACAGTCCGCACACCGATGATGTGACAGACCTCACCCGTATGTGTCACCCGGGCCGGTGCTCCCCGGCGCCCGCAGCGGGCCGTACCGACGCGGCTGGCCGCCCGGCCCGTTCACCTTGATCCGCCGCACCGTGCCGTGCCCCAGGTCCTCGTTCAGCCGCGCCAGCAGCTGCGGGGCCCGTAGCCGGATCTCCGTCGCCCACGCCGTCGAATCACAGCGCACCACCAGCTCGTGCGCCTCCTCGTCGAACCGCTCCGGCACACAGTGCAGCGCGATCGCGTCCCCCACGAGCTGCGGCCACCGCCCCATCACCCCGCCCACCGCGGCCGGCGCCTCCCAGCCGCGCTCGGCCAGCAGCCGGTTGATGGCCGCTCCCAGCGCCATCGGGTCCCGCCCGTCCGCCCGCGCGCTGGAACGCAGCCCGCCACGCCGCACCTGCCTGCGCTGCTGCACCGCGTCCCCTCGCGCGCGTGCCGCCTCCTTGGCCGCCTTCAGCGCCACCCGCGCGAGGTCGACACCCGACGGCTGAGCGGCCCCGCCCGGCTTCCGCTCCGGAGACACGTCACCGCTGCTCATGCCCGCTCCACCGTCCCGTCCGCCACAGCGAACCGCGCACCCTCCAGGACCCCCGGCACGTCGTCGTCGACCGCCGCCGTCACCAGCACCTGCTCACCCGGCACCACCAGCTCCGCGAGGCGCTCCCGGCGGCGCGCGTCCAGCTCCGCGAACACGTCGTCCAGGATCAGCACCGGCTCGTTCCCCTCCGCCCGCAGCAGGTCGTACGACGCCAGACGCAGCGCCAGCGCGTACGACCACGACTCGCCGTGCGACGCGTACCCCTTCGCGGGCAGCTCACCGAGCCGCAGCACCAGGTCGTCACGGTGCGGACCCACCAGGGTGACGCCCCGCTCGATCTCCTGCTTGCGCACCTCGGCCAGCGCCGCCGCCAGCTGGACGAACAGATCCTCCCGGGTGTGCGCCTCACCCGGCGCCGACGAGCGGTACTCCAGGGCGACCGGACCGCCGCCCGGCGCCAGCTGCTCGTACGCCTTGTCCGCCAGCGGCTGCAGTGCGGCGACCAGGTCCAACCGCCGGGCCAGCAGCTCGGCGCCCACGCGCGCGAGATGCTGGTCCCAGACGTCCAGCGTGGACAGGTCCATCGAGCGCCCGCCGTGCCTGCGCGCCAGCGCCGCCGTCTTCAGCAGCGTGTTGCGCTGCTTGAGGACCCGCTCGTAGTCGGAGCGGACCCCCGCCATCCGCGGCGACCGGGCGGTGATCAGCTCGTCCAGGAACCGGCGGCGCTCCCCGGGGTCCCCCTTGACCAGGGCCAGGTCCTCCGGCGCGAACAGCACCGTGCGCACGATGCCCAGCACGTCCCGGGGCCGCCCCTGCGAGGAACGGTTGATCCGGGCCCGGTTGGCGCGGCCCGGGTTGAGCTCCAGCTCGACCAGCTGCTGCCGCTCGCCCTGCCGGACCTGCGCCCGGATCACCGCCCGCTCGGCGCCCAGGCGGACCAGGGGGGCGTCCGAGGCGACGCGGTGGCTGCCGAGAGTGGCGAGATAGCCGACGGCCTCGACGAGATTCGTCTTGCCCTGGCCGTTGGGGCCGACGAAGGCGGTGACTCCCGCCTCCAGCGGCACCTCGGCCCGGGCGTACGAGCGGAAGTCGGCCAGCGACAGATGCGTGACGTGCATGGTCGGTTGCGCCGCCTCCCCCGGGGGATGTGGATCGTACCGGTGGGCCGCTGGGCGACCCTGTGGACCGGTCGGGTGGATCAGGGATGTGGATCAGAAGTGAAGATCAGTTGTTCTCCACGGGATGGCCGCCGAACTGGTTGCGCAGCGCGGCGATCATCTTCATCTGCGGGGAGTCGTCCTGCCGCGAGGCGAACCGCGCGAACAGCGACGCGGTGATCGCGGGCAGCGGCACCGCGTGGTCGAGGGCCGCCTCCACGGTCCAGCGGCCCTCGCCGGAGTCGTGTGCGTAGCCCTTCAGCCCCTGCAGGTGCTCGTCCGTGTCCAGGGCGTTCACCGCGAGGTCCAGCAGCCAGGAACGGATGACCGTGCCGTCCTGCCAGGAACGGAACACCTCGCGTACGTTCTCCACCGAGTCCGCCTTCTCCAGCAGCTCCCAGCCCTCGGCGTAGGCCTGCATCATCGCGTACTCGATGCCGTTGTGGACCATCTTCGCGAAGTGGCCCGCACCGACCTTCCCGGCGTGCACGGCGCCGAGGTCGCCCGCGGGCTTCAGCGCCTCGAAGACGGGTGCCGCCTTGGCGACGTGCTCCGGGTCGCCGCCGTACATCAGCGCGTAGCCGTTCTCCAGGCCCCAGACGCCGCCGGAGACACCGCAGTCGACGAAGCCGATGCCCTTGGCCGCCAGCTGCCCGGCGTGCTTCTCGTCGTCGGTCCAGCGGGAGTTCCCCCCGTCCACGACGACGTCACCGGGCTCCAGCAGCTCTGCCAGCCGGTCGACGGTGGACTGGGTGGGGCCGCCGGCCGGGACCATGATCCAGACCACGCGGGGGCCCGTCAGCTTGCCCACCAGCTCTTCCAGGCTGTGCACATCGGAGAGGTCCGCGTTGCGGTCGTATCCGAAGACGGTGTGGCCCGCGCGGCGGATCCGCTCGCGCATGTTGCCGCCCATCTTGCCGAGGCCGACGAGACCGAGCTCCATCAGATGTTCCTTCGCTCACGTGTGCGTCCGGGCACGGTCTTCGTACCCCTGTCCGAGCCTAAACCCGGCCACTTGCGCACATCTGTGGGCATGACCGCTCAGTCGTCGGCATGCCCACAGCCGCGCCCGCTGCGGCGGAACCGGCTGCCCGGCTGAACCCGGAGGGGGTCAGCCGCTCAGCCGCACCGGCATGATCAGGTACTTGTACGCGTCGTCCGCCTCCGCGTCCACGGCGGGCCGCCCGCTCAGCAACGCGGGCTTGGTGGACGTCGTGAACGACAGCTGGGCCACCGGGGAGTCGATCGCGCTCAGGCCGTCCAGCAGGAACGTCGGGTTGAAGGCGATCGACACGTCGTCGCCCTCCAGCTGCGCGTCCACCCGTTCCACAGCCTGTGCGTCGTCACTGGAACCGGCTTCCAGGGTCAGCACGCCCTTCTCGAAGCTGAGCCGCACCGGGGTGTTCCGCTCGGCCACCAGCGCCACGCGCTTGACGGCCTCGACGAAGGGCGCCGTCTCGATCACGGCGATCGAGTTGAACTCGGTCGGGAACAGCGTGCGGTACTTGGGGAGGTCGCCCTCCAGCAGTCGGGTCGTCGTACGCCGGCCGGCCCCCTCGAAACCGATCAGGCCCTCGCCCGCGCCCGAGCCGGACAGCGCCAGGATCACCTGGTCGCCGCTGGTGAGCGCCTTGGCGGTGTCCAGGAGCGTCTTGGCGGGCACCAGGGCGACCGCGGAGGCGTCCGGGTTCTCCGGCTTCCACAGGAACTCACGGACCGCGAAGCGGTAGCGGTCGGTGGACGCCAGGGTGACCCGGTCGCCCTCGATCTCGATGCGCACACCGGTGAGCACCGGCAGCGTGTCGTCGCGGCCCGCGGCGATGGCGACCTGGGAGACGGCGGAGGCGAAGACCTCGCCGGGCACCGTGCCCGTCGCGTTCGGCATCTGCGGCAGCGACGGGTACTCCTCCACCGGGAGGGTGTGCAGGGTGAAGCGCGAAGAACCGCACACCACCGTGGCCCGTACACCGTCTGTGGAAATCTCGACCGGCCGGTTGGGCAGGGCGCGGCAGATGTCGGCGAGCAGCCGGCCGGAGACGAGGACCGTGCCCTCCTCGTCCACCTCCGTCTCCACCGACACACGGGCCGAGACCTCGTAGTCGAAGCTGGACAGGCTCAGCTGCCCGTCCTCGGCCCTCAGGAGCAGGCCGGCGAGCACAGGCGCCGGCGGACGGGCCGGGAGGCTGCGTGCCGCCCACGCCACTGCCTCCGCGAGTACGTCGCGTTCCACCCGGATCTTCACCTAAGCCGCCTCCTGCTGTTGCCGGCGCTTCTCGCCCTGCTTCGTCTTCGTCGTCTGGCTCGGTGTCGTCGGTCCCTGTGACGGGAAGGACACCGGGGACCAGTCTGACGCACGGCACTGACAGTAGGTGCCTATCGGGGTCAAGTCATGACGAGCCGCGGTCGGCGGCCGAGCGGTGAGTTGTGCACAGCCCCCGCTTCGAATCGGTCTCCCAGCACTCTCTAGTCGGTACTAGTAGTAGGGGCTGTGGATTGCGTGGATAACTCGGTTTCCGCAGCTCAGACCGCAAATTTTGTCCACCGGTCCTGTGGGTGGGACAGGTGGAAAAGTCGGGGTCGCTGTGGAGAACACCGAGTTCTGCACACCCCGTTCACAGGCTGGGGTGAGTTACCCCCAGGTGCGTCCCCAGCTTTACCCGTGTTGCCCACAGGCCAATCCAGGCTCCTCGTGTGACGCCTTTCACTCGACGCGGTGAGAGGGGCCGGAGGGTTGCCGAACAGTGGACAGGGATGTGGAGAAGTCACGATCTGCTGGGGACAAGATGCCGGAGCCTGTGGGTTGCCGGTGGACAACACGGATGGCGGTATGCGGACGGGTTCACTGTCCACAGGCTGTGGACAGTGCGTGTCCACCGATCCACAGCCATGTGAGCTGCTCTGATACTGCATCAACTGCCCGGCCTGTGGAAGGAATCTGGACAACTTACCGGTCCCCAGGGTGTGGACGGGTTTTGGTCGCCGAATCTGTGGAGGACACCCGTAACCTGCCCGGGATTCGAACAGCGGGGGTGGCGGATCGTCCGTCGGGCCGCGGCGCTCGGGAAGCCGACCGGCTCCGTATCCCGCGGAGCGGTCGCGCGGAGCCGTCTGGCGGGTCCGTCCTGGCGGCCGTCCCGCCGGACCCCTGAGGACGGGCTTGCGGGCCGTTCCGGCCGACCCGCACAGGCCCCCGTACTGGCCGCGGCTGCTGCCGGCTCCGTGGGCCCGGCAGGGCCCTGCGGAGCCCTTCTCCGGTGCCGGGCCGCCCCCTCGTCGAGCGCCGTGTGGGCCCCCAACGGCTGAGGGCGCCCCGGGAGGTCCTCCCGGGGCGCCCTCAGGGCGCGACGCGTCGGTGCGGTGGCCGGCAGGCCGTGCCGCTGCCGTCAGCCGTTCTTGATGCGGTTGGTCAGCTCGGTGACCTGGTTGTAGATGGAGCGGCGCTCGGCCATCAGCGCGCGGATCTTGCGGTCGGCGTGCATGACGGTCGTATGGTCGCGGTTGCCGAACTGCGCGCCGATCTTGGGCAGTGACAGATCCGTGAGTTCCCGGCACAGGTACATGGCGATCTGGCGGGCGGTGACCAGCGCGCGGCCGCGCGAGGTGCCGCACAGGTCCTCCACCGTCAGCCCGAAGTAGGCCGCGGTCGCCGCCATGATCGCGGGCGCCGTGATCTCCGGCGCGGCGTTCTCGCCGCCCGGGATCAGGTCCTTGAGGACGATCTCGGTGAGGCCGAGGTCGACCGGCTGCCGGTTGAGCGAGGCGAAGGCGGTGACCCGGATCAGCGCGCCCTCCAGTTCACGGATGTTGCGCGAGATGCGGGAGGCGATGAACTCCAGCACCTCCGGCGGGGCGTTGAGCTGCTCCTGCACCGCCTTCTTGCGCAGGATCGCGATGCGCGTCTCCAGCTCGGGCGGCTGGACGTCGGTGATCAGGCCCCACTCGAAGCGGTTCCGCAGCCGGTCCTCCAGGGTCACCAGCTGCTTGGGCGGCCGGTCGGACGACAGGACGATCTGCTTGTTCGCGTTGTGGAGCGTGTTGAAGGTGTGGAAGAACTCTTCCTGGGTCGATTCCTTGTCCGCGAGGAACTGGATGTCGTCGACGAGCAGGATGTCCATCTCGCGGTAGCGCTTGCGGAAGCTGTCGCCCTTGCCGTCGCGGATGGAGTTGATGAACTCGTTGGTGAACTCCTCGGAGCTCACGTACCGCACCCGTGTGCCGGGGTAGAGACCGCGCGCGTAGTGGCCGATGGCGTGCAGCAGGTGGGTCTTGCCGAGGCCCGACTCCCCGTAGATGAACAGGGGGTTGTAGGCCTTCGCCGGTGCCTCGGCGACCGCGACGGCGGCGGCGTGCGCGAAGCGGTTGGACGCGCCGATGACGAACGTGTCGAAGAGGTATTTGGGGTTCAGCCGCGCGGTCGGCTCGCCGGGGCCGGACGCGGGCGCGGGCTGCGCGGCCAGCGGCCCGGTGGCGCCGGTGGCCGACAGGCCGCCGCCCGGACCGCCGCCGGAGTTCCCGCCGGGGCCACCGCGGTGACCGTGTCCGGCGCCGGACGGGGACTCGGGACGGTCCCGGCGGACGGCGTCGCGCTGGTCGTACTCCGGGCGGGACGTCTCGTAGTCGGAGCGCTGCTGGTCGTAGGGCGGGCGGTCCAGGTCCTGCGAGCGGTAGTCGGAGGCCGGTACGCCGTACGGGTCCCGGGACGGGGCGCCGTAGGGGTCCCGGTCTCGGGAGCGGTCGCCGTAGGCGTCCCGTGAGGGCGAGGCGTACGGGTCGCGTTCGGGGAAACCGAGCCGCTGCTGCTGCCAGCCGTAGTCGTCCTGTCCCGGGCGCGGCCAGCCACCGGGCTCCGGGCGCTGGTACTCGGAGGGATACGCGGGGCGGGCGGTGGGCAGCTGGTCACCTGCCGGGCCGCGGTGGCGGCCGTAGCCGTCGTAGGGGGTGCGGTCGGGGCCGGAAGGGGGTTCGGGCTCCTCGTAGCGCTGCTGGGTCTGGGGCGCCGGCGGGACGGGGGGCTCGCCCACGGAGTCGTCCACGGTGATCGCGATACGGATCGGGCGCCCGCACTCGCGGGTCAGGGTCTCACTGACCACGGGTGCGAGGCGGCCCTCCAGGACGCCTTTGGCGAATTCGTTCGGTACCGCGAGCAGCGCTGTGTCGGCGACCAGGGCCAGGGGCTGGCAGCGGCGGATCCAGTGTTCGTCCTTGGTCTCGACGCCCTGGCCGCGGCCCTCACCGAGGAGTTGCTCGAGTACGCGTGGCCACACTGCGGCAAGATCGGCAGGTACGTCAGCCACAGGGCACGCTCTCTCACAGGTCCCACCGGGTGTGGTCGCGGGACGGGTCGGGACGAAGATCGGTCGGCAGTACGGGCGGGTGCGGACCCACCGCGGTCGGCGGGGACCGGAGCCCGCCGGGTGAGCGGGAACGGACCCGCTGTGGCGCAGGGGAACGAATCGGAGTCCAGCCAAGGTAGTCAGGGCGGCGGGTGCGGTTCAAGTTGTTGTCCCCAGGCTGTGGACAGTGTCTCTCCGTGACCCTTGGTTTGACCGGACGGCGCGGCCCCGCGTACCGTAACCAGGTCGAGTTGTCGATGGCTGCTGCCGCCTGCCTCCGATGGGCACGGATCACGTCAGGTGATCGAAAAGCGGTGCACTCGGGCGTTACTGCGAGCTACTCGTGGGCGCACGGTGACAGCCAGACCGGCACCCGCAACCACCCGATTCTTACTGGAGCCCCCGAGTGAGCAAGCGCACCTTCCAGCCGAACAACCGTCGTCGCGCGAAGACCCACGGCTTCCGGCTGCGTATGCGCACCCGTGCCGGCCGCGCGATTCTCGCGTCCCGCCGCAGCAAGGGTCGCGCTCGTCTGTCCGCCTGATCCCGATCAGGTCATGACGTCGTGCTGCCTACCGAGAACCGGCTGAGGCGGCGCGAGGACTTCGCGACCGCGGTACGGCGAGGGCGCCGGGCAGGCCGTCCGTTCCTCGTCGTCCATTTTCGTAGCGGTGCCACGGACCCGCACGCGCCCGGGGAGAGCGCTCCCCCGACGCGTGCGGGTTTCGTCGTGAGCAAGGCCGTGGGCGGTGCGGTCGTCCGCAACGCGGTGAAGCGTAGGCTTCGCCATCTGATGCGCGACCGGATCGCCCTGTTTCCCCCCGGTAGCCTGGTAGTGGTTCGTGCGCTGCCCGGTGCGGGCGACGCCGACCACACTCAATTGGCCCGAGACCTGGATGCCGCCCTGGAGCGGCTGCTGGGAGGGGGCATCCGATGAAGTACCCGCTGCTGGCTCTGATCAAGATCTACCAGTGGACCATCAGTCCGCTGCTCGGACCGGTGTGCAAGTACTACCCGTCGTGTTCTCACTACGGTTACACGGCCATCGACCGGCACGGTGCGATCAAGGGCACGGCGCTCACCGCCTGGCGCATCCTGCGGTGCAATCCGTGGTCGCTCGGTGGTGTGGACCATGTGCCGCCGCGCAAGCGCCCGCGGTGGCACGAATTGCTGCGTGACGCCTGGCGTGCGCGCAGGGGCGGGACCTCCGCCGCTGAACCGGCCATCGTCGGGAACACTCCTTCGAGTCCGGCCGCAGAGACCCCGTCCCATGCCCAAGGAGCATGATCAGTGGACACGATTGCCAGCCTCTTCAGCTTCATCACGACACCCGTCTCCTGGGTGATCGTCCAGTTCCACACGGTGTACGGGGCGATCTTCGGCCCGGACACAGGCTGGGCCTGGGGCCTGTCCATCGTGTCTCTGGTGATCCTCATCCGGATCTGCCTGATCCCGCTCTTCGTGAAGCAGATCAAGGCGACCCGGGCCATGCAGACGCTGCAGCCCGAGATGAAGAAGATCCAGGAGCGCTACAAGAACGACAAGCAGCGCCAGTCCGAAGAGATGATGAAGCTGTACAAGGAGGCGGGCACCAACCCGCTCTCCTCGTGCCTTCCCATCCTGGCGCAGTCCCCGATCTTCTTCGCCCTGTACCACGTGCTCCGTGGCATCGCGACGGGCACGACGATCGGTGTCATCAACCAGGACCTGCTGAACAGCGCCCGTAAGGCGCACATCTTCGGCGCCCCGCTGGCCGCGAAGTTCATGGACAGCGAGGAGAAGGTCAAGGCGCTCGGCGCCACGCTGACCGATGTCCGGGTCGTCACCCTGATCATGATCATCATGATGTCGGCGTCCCAGTTCTACACGCAGCGCCAGCTGATGACGAAGAACGTCGACACGACGGTGAAGACGCCGTTCATGCAGCAGCAGAAGATGCTGATGTACGTCTTCCCGGTCATGTTCGCCGTCTTCGGTATCAACTTCCCGGTCGGTGTCCTTGTCTACTGGCTGACCACCAACGTGTGGACCATGGGCCAGCAGATGTACGTCATCCAGAACAACCCGACGCCCGGTTCCAAGGCTCAGGCCTCGTACCTGGAGCGACTGACCAAGCATGTGACGAACCACGGGAAGACCCGCAGCCGTCACGAGCGCGCGATCGTCAAGGCGATCGTTGCCAAGGGCCGGGACCGCAACGAGTTCGAGCGCAAGTTCGTCAACAGCCTGACCAAGGCGGGCCTCGCGGCCCAGGCCGACGGCACCGTGGTGACGAGCGACAGCCTCGCCGCCGTCGAGACCGAGGACGGCACGATCACCACTGCCGGACAGGCCAGGCGCCAGCAGCCCAAGCGGCAGACCAAGGCCCAGCGCCAGTCCGGTACGAAGGCGGCGGACGGCACCTCGTCGTCCACGTCCCTCGAGAAGTCGGCCGCGTCTCCTGAGGAACTGTCCACTTCTCCTGAGAAGTCGGATGAGCCGCAGGACACCCCGCCCGCCATGGAGAAAGCCGCCCCGAAGCCCGGAAGCGGCACCCGTAGCAGGGCTCAGTCCGGCCAGCGCAAGGGCGGCTCCCAGCGGCCCAAGTCCCCGACCAAGAAGTAAGAAGGAGCCCATCCCGTGACGGAAGGCACCACCTCCGCCGCTGCCGAAGGCGCGGACGCCCTGACCCGCCTCGAGCAGGAGGGTGAGATCGCGGCGGACTACCTCGAGGGCCTGCTGGACATCGCCGACCTCGACGGTGACATCGACATGGACGTCGAGGCCGACCGCGCCTCCGTCTCGATCATCAGCGACGCAGGCACCCGTGATCTGCAGAAGCTGGTGGGCCGGGACGGCGAGGTCCTGGAGGCGCTTCAGGAGCTCACGCGGCTGGCCGTGCACCGGGAGACCGGTGACCGCAGCCGGCTGATGCTGGACATCGCGGGCTACCGGGCCAAGAAGCGCGCCGAGCTCTCCGAGCTGGGTGCCAAGGCTGCCACAGAGGTGAAGAACACCGGCGAGGCGGTCAAGCTCAAGCCGATGACCCCGTTCGAGCGCAAGGTCGTGCACGACGCGGTCAAGGCCGCGGGGCTGCGCAGCGAGTCGGAGGGCGAGGAGCCGGAGCGCTTCGTCGTCGTGCTTCCCGCCTGAGCGGTTCCCACGCTCCACCGGCCCCGTCTGTCGAGCAGACGGGGCCGATTTTTGTCAGCCTGATGGTTCTGATGGCCGGCGCCCGGTGCGTCGGTGCGGTACGGAAGGACGGTCCCCGTGACGGAGGCAGCGGAGCTTCCCCCTGCGCCCGAGCAGGCGCACGAGGTGTTCGGCGAGCGCTACGCCGATGCGGTCCGCTACGCGGAGCTGCTCGCCGAGGCGGGTGTGCGGCGTGGTCTGATCGGCCCCAGGGAGGTACCCCGGCTGTGGGCGCGGCACCTGCTGAACTGCGCGGTGCTCTCGGAGGTGGTGCCCGAGGGCGTCACCGTGTGCGACGTCGGTTCGGGCGCCGGTCTGCCCGGTATCCCGCTGGCGCTGGTCCGGCCGGATCTGAAGATCACGTTGCTCGAACCGCTGCTGCGGCGCACCAATTTCCTCACGGAGGTCGTCGAACTGCTCGGCCTCGACCATGTCACGGTGGTGCGGGGGCGCGCCGAGGAGGTCATGGGGAAACTCACACCGGTGCACGTGGTGACGGCCCGTGCGGTGGCCCCGCTGGACCGGCTGGCGGCCTGGGGGATTCCCCTGCTGCGTCCCTACGGCGAGATGCTGGCGCTCAAGGGTGACACCGCCGAGGAGGAGCTGAAGAGCGCCGCCGCGGCGCTGACCAAGCTCGGTGCGGTGGAGACGTCCATCCTGCATGTGGGTGAGGGGATCGTGGATCCGTTGTCCACGGTGGTGCGGGTCGAGGTCGGGGAGAGCCCCGGCGGCGTGCGGTTCGCGGCCAAACGCGCCAAGGCTGCCCGGACGGGGAGGGCGCGCCGACGCCGTTGACGGCCACGGCCTCGCGTCCGGCTTGGTCCCGCCTCGGGGATGGGACCTCTTGTCGTCCTT